>JBFGFQ010000036.1:0-18704 GCA_041579495.1 Nocardioides sp. | reverse complement strand
CCTGCACTTCGGGTTCGACGCCCTCGACCCCCGCGACCTCGCCGCCCTGGTCGACGCCGTGCACGAGACGGGGCGGGGCTTCGTGCAGACCGTCCACGACCTGCGCAACCCCCACCACGACGACCGGCGCCTGCACGACGAGCAGCTCGACGCGCTCGTCCCGCGCGCCGACGCGCTGCTCACCCTCACGCCGGGTGCGGCCGACGAGATCCGCCAGCGCTGGGGCCGGGAGGCGACGGTGGTGCCGCACCCGCACGTCGTCGACCTGCGCACGATGGCGGTGGCCGCCGACTGCCGGGCCCGGCGCCGCACCGGCGCCTTCCGGGTCGGGCTGCACGTCAAGAGCCTGCGCGCCGGCATGGCCCCGATGCGGCTGCTGCCCACGCTCGCCGAGACCGTCGCCGACCTGCCCGACGCGGTGCTGCAGGTCAACGCGCACCGCGACGTGATGGAGGGCGGGGCCCGCGAGGACGTCGCGCTGCGCGGGTGGCTGCGCCGCGCCGCGGCCGACGGGCGCGTCGACCTGCGCGTCCACGACTTCCTGCCCGACAAGGAGCTGTGGGACTACCTCGGCTCGCTCGACCTCTCCGTGCTGCCCTACCGCTTCGGCACCCACTCGGGCTGGCTGGAGGCCTGCCGCGACCTCGGCACCACGGTGCTGGCGCCGACCTGCGGCTACTTCGCCGAGCAGGGCCCGGTGCTGTCCTACGTGCACGACGAGGACCACATCGACCTCGGCTCGCTCGACGCCGCGGTGCGCCGCGCCCACGCCGAGCGCCCGCGGTGGGGCGCCGGCATCGACGAGCGCCGCGCCCAGCGCCGGGAGGTTGCGGCCGCGCACGAGCGGGTGTACGCCGAGGTGATCCGGACGGTCGGTCGGTGAGGCCGCTGCGCGTGTGCCTGGTCGCCTCGTCCCAGCACCCCATCCGTGAGCCGTTCGCCGGCGGGCTGGAGTCGCAGACCCACTACCTGGCCCGCGAGCTGCGCCGTCGTGGCCACCAGGTCTCGCTGTACGCCGCTCCGGGCTCCGACCCCGCGCTGGGCGCCGTCGAGCTCGACGTCGACCCGTTCTGGCCCAGCGACGCGGCCTGCGCCGACGTCAACGCGCCGCCCGCACGCTGGATCGCCGAGCACCACGCCTACCTGGCGCTGATGCTCGACCTGGCCGGACCGCGCGGGGCGAGCGTCGACGTGGTGCACAACAACTCGCTGCACCACCTGCCGGTCGCGATGGCCAGGACCCTGCCGGTGCCGGTGGTCACGACGCTGCACACGCCGCCCCTGCCGTGGCTCGAGTCGGCCTTCCAGCTCAGCCCGGAGACGCCCGCGGTCGCCGTGTCCGACACCTGCCGGCGGATGTGGGAGCCGCGGGTGCGCGCCTCGGTGGTGCGCAACGGCGTCGACACCGACCGGTGGCTCCCGGGCCCGGGTGGCGGCCCGGCGGTCTGGTCGGGCCGGATCACCGGCGAGAAGGCCCCGCACGACGCGGTGCTGGCCTGCCGGCGCGCGGGCGTGCCGCTGCGGCTGGTCGGCCCGGTCAGCGACCCCGACTACTACGAGACGTGCCTGCGCCCGCTGCTCGGCGGCGACGTCGAGCACCTGGGCCACCTCTCCCACGACGACCTCGTCATGGTGGTGGGCGAGGCGTCGGTCGCGTTGGTCACCCCGCGCTGGGAGGAGCCCTACGGACTGGTCGCCGCGGAGGCGATGTCGTGCGGCACACCGGTCGCTGCCTACGACCGGGGCGCGATCGCGGAGGTCGTCTCGCCGGCGGCCGGCGTGGTGGTGCCCGCCGACGACGTCGACGCGCTGGCCGCGGCGGTGCTGCGCGCGGCGACCCTGCCCCGCGACGTCGTGCGCGCCACCGCGGTGCGCGAGTGCTCGCTGCAGCGCATGGTCGACGAGTACGAGGCGATCTACCGGTCGCTGGCCCGTGCGGGTCGGCCCGCCGCATGAGCACCGGGAGCGGTCCTGCCGGCGTCGGCTACTACGTGCACCACCACGGCAGCGGCCACCTGCACCGCGCCGGCGCGCTCGCCCATGTGCTGGCCGCCCGCGGCGTCGTCACCACGGGTCTCTCCTCGCTGCCCCGCCCGGCGGACTGGCCCGGGGAGTGGGTCGACCTGCCCCGCGACGACGGCGCGGAGCCGGGTCTCGACGACCCGGCGACGCGGGCCCCGGACGCCGGCGGCCGGCTGCACTGGGTGCCCCGGGGCCACGCCGGCCTGCGCGCGCGGCACGCTCGCATCTCCTCCTGGCTCGACGCCTCCCGGCCCGACGCGGTCGTGGTCGACGTGTCGGTCGAGGTGGCGCTGCTGGTGCGCCTGCACGGGGTGCCGGTGGTCGGCGTCGTGCTGCCCGGGGTGCGCGACGACGCGGCGCACCGGCTCGGCCACGACGTCGCCGACGCCCTGGTGGGGCTGTGGCCGGCCGGCGAGACGAGCTCGGTGCTCGACGTGGCCCCCGAGGTCGGGGAGCGGGTGCAGGCGCTGGGCGGGCTGTCCCGCTTCCCCGTGGAGCCCGCCGGGGCGGCCGGGCGCCCCCCGGGACCGCCCCGCGTCCTGGTGCTGGGTGGCAGCGGCGGCGACGCCTGGAGCACCGACGAGCTCGACCGCGCCGTCGCGGCGACGCCCGGGTGGGACTGGCAGGTGCTGGGCGGCACCGGCGGCACCTGGGTCGCCGACCCCCGGGAGGCGGTGCGCGGCGCCGACGTGGTGCTGACCCACGCCGGCCAGAACGCGCTGGCGGAGGTCGCCGCGCTCCGGCGCCCGGCGGTCGTCGTACCGGCCGCGCGCCCGCACGACGAGCAGGCGCGCACCGGCGCCGCGCTGGCGCGCAACGGGTGGCCGGCCGTGGTGCTGCCCTCGCTGGACGCCGGCCGCTGGCCCGACGTGCTGGAGCAGGCCCGCGGGCTCGACGGCGGCGCCTGGGCCGGCTGGTGCGACGGCGAGGCGGCCCGCCGGTTCGCCGACGTGGTGACGGGGGTGCGCACGTGAGCGGCACCGCGGTCGTCACCATCGCGCACGGGCGCCACGACCACCTGGCCCGCCAGCGCGCCTCCCTGGCCCTCGGCGACCTGCTGCCCGACCTGAGCGTCGTGGTCGCCATGGACGACGACCCTCCGGTGGCCGAGCTGCGCGGCGTCGAGACCCGGGTGCTGCACCTGCCGGCCGACCCGCGGGGGCTGCCGCTGGCGCGGGCGCGCAACCGGGGCGTGGCCGAGGCGGTGCGCCTGGGCGCCGACGTGCTGGTGCTGCTCGACGTCGACCTGCTGGCCGGGCCCGGGCTGGTGGCGGCGTACGCCGACGTGGTGCGCTGCGACCCGGTCGGGCTGTGGTCCGGGCCGGTGACCTACCTGCCCCCGCCCCCGCCCGGCGGCTACGACCCCGGGGCGCTGGGCGCCCTCGACGACCCGCACCCCGCCCGCCCGGCGCCCGCGCCGGGCGAGGTGCTGCGCGACGCCTCGCCCGACCTGTTCTGGTCGCTGTCGTTCGCCACGTCGGCGCAGGCGTGGGAGCGGGTGGGCGGCTTCTGCGAGGACTACGTCGGCTACGGCGGCGAGGACACCGACTTCGCGCGCCTCGCCGTCGCCCGCGACGTCCCGCTCGGCTGGGTCGGCTCGGCCCGCGGCTTCCACCAGCACCACCCCACGCAGGACCCGCCGCGCCAGCACGTCGACGACGTGCTGCGCAACGCCGGGCTCTTCCACCGGCGGTGGGGCTGGTGGCCGATGACCGGGTGGCTCGAGGCGTTCGAGGCCGAGGGCCTCGTCGCCCGGCAGGACGGGCGGTGGGTCCGGGCGGGCGGCTGACGAGGGGTCGGCCGGCCGGCTCAGCGGCGCCGGCGGCGGGCCAGGACGCGCTCGAGCAGCCGGGCGACGTCGGCGGCCAGCGGGCGCGCCTCGGGCTCCTTGGCCAGCATCCGCTGCACGACCTCGCCCAGGCGCCGGTCGACGCTGGGCGGCAGGTCGGGCGCGGGGTCGTTGAGGTGGGCCAGCGCCGAGGCCACGGGCGACTCGCGCTGGAACGGCTTGACCCCGGTCAGGCACTGGTAGGCCACGACGCCCAGCGAGTAGACGTCGGAGGCGGCGGTCGCCCGGCGCCCCGAGACCTGCTCGGGCGAGATGTACTCCATCGTGCCGAGCACCTCGCCGGTGCTGGTCAGCGGCTCGACGTCGTCGCCGGTGGCGATCCCGAAGTCGACGAGCACCGGCTGGCCGGTCTCGCCCACGACGATGTTGGCGGGCTTGATGTCGCGGTGCACGACACCGGCGGCGTGCACCGCGCTGAGGGCCGAGGCCAGGCGCGCGATCAGCCCGGCGACCTCGAGCGGCGGCAGCGGCCCGCGCTCGGTGACCAGGTCGGAGAGGGTGTCGCCGGTGACCAGGCGCATCGCCAGGTAGGGCTGCACCGCGACCCCGTCGTCCTCCTCCCCCACGTCGTAGACCTGCGGGAGACCCGGGTGGGACAGCTGGCGCAGCGTGCGCGCCTCGGCCTCGAACCGGGTGCGGGCGGTGTCGTCGTCAGCGCGCTGGGCGTGCAGCCGCTTGAGCGCGACCAGCCGCTCGTCGACGAGGTCCTGGGCGGCGTACACGCTGCCCATCGCGCCGCTGCCGATCAGCTCGACGAGCTCGTAGCGCCCACCGACGACCAGCGACGTGGCCGCGGGGGTCTCGGTGTCACGCTGGGCACTCATGGGCCCGATGGTCGCACCGACCACCCCACCCCTGGCCACCTCCCCGCCCGTAAAGGTGAGATCCGAGCGGTCCGGCCGCGGGCGCACCCCGCCCGCGCGTGGCATCCTGCTCCCATGGCCGACCCCGCTGCCCCGGCCCGCCGCGGGCGCCCCGGCCACGACCAGGCCGACGTGCTGCGCGAGGCGGTGGCGCTGTTCAACACCCAGGGCTACGACGCCACCAGCATGGGCGACCTGGCGCGCGAGCTGGGGCTGACGAAGTCGGCGATCTACCACCACGTCCCGAGCAAGGAGCACCTGCTCGCCCTCGCGCTCGACGCCGCCCTGGGCGAGCTGACCGACGCCGTGGAGGCCGCGACCGGGCCGGCGCACGACGAGACCTCGGCGTACGAGCGGCTGCGCGCGCTGGTGGCCCGCAGCGTCGAGGTGCTGGTGGCGCACCAACCGGAGGTGACGCTGCTCCTGCGGGTGCGCGGCAACAGCCCGGTGGAGCTGGAGGCGCTGGAGCGGCGACGCTGGATCGACGCCCGCCTGGCCGACCTGGTGCGGTCCGCGGTCGAGGAGGGCTCGCTGCGCGACGACGTCGAGCCCACCCTGGTCAGCCGGTTGCTCTTCGGCATGGTCAACTCGTTGGTCGAGTGGCACCGTCCCGGTGGCGACGTCGACGCCGACGTGCTGGCCCGCGCGGTCACCACCCTGGCCTTCGACGGCCTGCACGCGGCGCGCCCCGGCCCGGCCTGACCCTGTCAGAACTGACCGGCGGGAGGCGCCGTCGACCTCAGGCGTCGAAGTCGATCGTCACCGCGTCGGTGACCGGGCGCGCCTGGCAGGTCAGCACGAAGCCGGCCTCGACCTCGGCGGGCTCGAGCGCGTAGTTGCGCGCCATCTCGACCTCGCCGTCGCGCACCAGCGCGCGGCAGGTGCCGCAGACACCACCGCGGCACGCGAAGGGCAGGTCGGCGCGGGTCTCCTGCGCGGAGTCCAGCAGCGGCCGGTCGCGCGGGACCGTCGAGGTCGAGCTGAGCCCGTCGAGCACCACGGTGGCCTCGCTGGTCGCGCCGGTGGGTGCTGCCACCTCGCGCACCAGCTCGGGCGGCGGCTCGTCGACGAAGAACAGCTCGGCGTGCACCTGCTCGGGCGCCAGGCCGAGCCGTCCGAGCACGTCGCGGGCGTCCTGGACCATGGCGTGCGGCCCGCACAGCCAGGCGTGGTCGACCCGGTGCTGGGGTCCGACGGGCGCCAGGGCCGTCAGCACCCGCTCGAGCCGCTCGGCGTCCAGGCGTCCCGAGAGCAGCTCGACGTCGCGGGGCTCGCGGCTGAGCACGTGCACGAGCTGCAGCCGGGCGGGGTGCGCGTTCTTCAGGTCGGCGACCTCCTCGGCGAACATCACCGAGGCGGTGGTGCGGTTGCCGTAGAGCAGCGTGACCTGGGCGTCGGGGTGCTCGAGCAGGGTCGCGGCGATCGAGAGCACCGGGGTGATGCCGGACCCGGCGGCCACGCACAGGTGCCGCCCGCCCGCGGCGACGACCTCGGGGGTCGCCCGGAAGCCGCCGGGAGCCAGCTGCACCTCGACCTCGTCGCCGGCGCGCACCTCGCGCACCAGCCACGACGAGACGACCCCGCCGGGGATCTCGCGCACACCGATGCGGGGGGCGGCGCCCACGGGGGCGCAGACCGAGTACGAGCGGCGGTGCTCGACGCCGTCGACGACCCGGCGCACCGTCAGCGACTGGCCGGCGTCGAAGGCGAGCTCGTCGCGCAGCGCGTCGGGCACCTCGAAGGTGATCGCCGCGGCGTCGTCGGTCAGCGGGGTGACCGCCGCGACGCGCAGGGCGTGGAAGGTCCGGCTGCGGGGGCGCTCCACCGCGGGTGCGCTCATCTCAGATCTCCTTGACGTGCTCGAACGGCTCGCGGCACACGGTGCAGCGGTAGATCGCGGTGCAGGCGGTGGGCCCGTACTCCGAGGTGAGCTCGGTGTCCTCGGCCCCGCACCGCGGGCAGGTGAGCAGGCGCCGGGTCGCGGTCAGGCTCAGCGGCACCGGACCCGACGACCGCGGACCGGCCGCGCCCGGCGGCGAGATGCGGTGCTCGCGCAGCGCCGCCCGCCCGCGCGGGGTGATCCAGTCGCTGGTCCACGGCGGGCTGAGGCGCACCTGCACCCGCACCTCGTCGAAGCCCGCCTCGCTCAGGGCGCGCACCAGGTCGTCGCGCATCGTGGCCATCGCCGGGCAGCCCGAGTACGTCGGCGTCAGCGCCACGGTGACCCCGGTGCCCTCGCTGCCGTCGGTGGTCCCATCGACGGTGACCTCGCGGAGCACCCCGAGGTCGACCAGCGTCAGCATCGGCATCTCGGGGTCGGTGACGGTGCCCGCCGCCGCCTCGGCGTCGGCGCGGGTCAGCGCCCGTGCGCGCAGCGCCCCGGTCGCCGTGCTCGACACCCCGGCCATGCTCACCACCGCCCCAGCGGGTGCGCCCGGGCGACCACCTGCATCTCGGCCAGCAGCCGGCCGAGCGCCTCGGTGTGCATGCCGTCGCGGCCGGCCAGCCCCCGCACGCCCGCACGGGGCGGGGCCTCGGGCCAGGCGGCGTGCGCCTCGTCGAGCACCTGGGCGAGCACGGCGGCGACCTCGTCGGCGGTCCCGGCCGGGTCGACGCCCACACCGGCCTGCGCCAGCCGGGTCGCGACGGGGTGCGCCTCGAGCTGCTCGGCGTGCCACGGCGCGAGCTGCTCCAGCGCCGCCAGCAGCCGGCGCCGCGACTCCTCGGTCCCGCGCGCCAGGGTCACCACCCACCGGGCGGCGTAGTCGCGGTGGTAGGTCACCTCGGTGGCGCCCTTGGCGCCGATCGCGGCCAGCACGTGGTCGCGGCTGCCGGCCAGCCGGTGCAGCAGCGCGAGCCGCGCGGTGGAGAACAGCAGCAGCCGCACCACCAGGTGGGCGAAGTCGCCGTGCTCGAGCTCGACGAGCCGGGTGCAACGCAGGTCGCCGGCCTCGCGGAAGAACGCCAGCCGGTCCTCGTCGGGGGCGGGCGACCCCTCGGGCAGCGCCGGCACCACCGCGGGGTCGGCCGCCGCGGCGCGCGCCAGCAGCAGCCGCGCCTGGCCGAGCAGGTCGAGGGCGATGTTGGCGACCGCGATGTCGTCCTCGAGGTCGGGGGCCCGGCTGCACCACTGCGAGAGCCGGTGCGAGAGCACCAGCGCGTCGTCGCCCAGCCCCAGGCAGTACGCCGCCAGGTCGGCGCCGTCGACACCGTCGGGCAGCGTCGTGTCGACGCCCGCCAACGGGTCCTCGAAGGAGGTGCCGAAGGCCCACTGGCCCGACACGTCGCCGTGGTCCTCGACCAGGCCGTCGTACACCGACTCGTGGCTCACGGCTGCCTCACATGTGGGGGACGTCGGCGGGGACGTCGTAGAAGGTGGGGTGGCGGTAGACCTTGTCGCCCGACGGCGCGAAGAGCGGGTCCTTCTCGTCGGGGCTCGAGGCGGTGATCGCGTCGGCGCGCACCACCCAGATGCTCACGCCCTCGTTGCGGCGGGTGTAGACGTCGCGGGCGTGGTGCAGCGCCATCGTGTCGTCGGCAGCGTGCAGCGATCCGACGTGCACGTGGTTGAGCCCGCGCTTGCCGCGCACGAACACCTCGTAGAGGGGCCACTCGGCCCGCGGGCCGCCGCCGGCGGGACCGGACGGGGTGGAAGGGGTGGAGGTCATCGAGCGGTCTCCTTCTGGTGGCGGGCGTCGTCGGCGCGGCGGGCGGCGTACGCCGAGGCAGCGTCCCTGACCCAGGTGCCCTCCTCGTGGGCGCGGCGCCGGTGGGCGATCCGCTCGGCGTTGCAGGGGCCGGCACCGGAGATGACCCGGGTCAGCTCGTCCCAGTCGGGCTGGCCGAAGTCGTGGGCGCCGCGCTCCTCGTTCCAGCGCAGCTCGGGGTCGGGCAGGGTGACGCCGAGCCGCTCGGCCTGCGGCACCGTCATGTCGACGAACTTCTGGCGCAGCTCGTCGTTGGTGTTGCGCTTGATGCCCCAGGCCAGCGAGCGCGCGGTGTTGGGCGAGGCGTCGTCGGGCGGTCCGAACATCATCAGCGCCGGCCACCAGAACCGGTCGACCGACTCCTGCACCATCGCGCGCTGCTCGTCGGTGCCGGCCATCATCGTCATCAGCAGCTCGTAGCCCTGGCGCTGGTGGAACGACTCCTCCTTGCAGATCCGGATCATCGCGCGCCCGTACGGCCCGTAGGAGGTGCGGCACAGCGGCACCTGGTTGCAGATCGCGGCCCCGTCGACCAGCCAGCCGATCGTGCCGACGTCGGCGTAGGACAGCGTCGGGTAGTTGAAGATCGAGGAGTACTTCTGGCGGCCCTCGATGAGCATGTCGGTCAGCTCGGCCCGGGAGACGCCGAGGGTCTCGCAGGCGGAGTAGAGGTAGAGCCCGTGGCCGGCCTCGTCCTGCACCTTGGCCAGCAGCACCGCCTTGCGCCGCAGCGACGGCGCCCGCGTCAGCCAGTTGCCCTCGGGCTGCATGCCGATGATCTCGGAGTGCGCGTGCTGCGCGACCTGGCGCACCAGGGTGCGGCGGTAGCCCTCGGGCATCCAGTCGCGCGGCTCGATGCGCTCGTGGCGCGCGATGACGGCCTCGAACCGCTCCTCCAGCTGCTGCTCGACCTGCGGCTCGCGCCGGGCCTCGTCCGCGCGCTCGTCGGTGCTGGTGCTCATCGCGTCTCCTCGGTGATCGACCGACCGTGGATTACTGACCGATCGGTCTGTTAATTGCACCACGCCGTGGCCCCGGTCACAAGTGCTCGCCGCCGGCGCGCGTGCGACACGATGGGGCGATGGACATCGACGTCGAGGTGCGCACCCGCATCGCCCGCCCGCCCCAGGAGGTGGCGGCGTACGCCGGCGACCCGGGCAACGCCCCCGAGTGGTACGCCAACATCCGCAGCGTCGAGTGGCGCACCCCGCCGCCGGTGGCGGTCGGGTCGCGGATGGACTTCGTGGCTACCTTCCTCGGGCGGCGCCTGGCCTACACCTACGAGGTGGTCGAGCTGGTGCCCGGCGAGCGGCTGGTGATGCGCACCGCCGACGGCCCGTTCCCGATGGAGACCACCTACACGTGGACGGCCGACAGCACACCCGGGGGCGATGGCACGCTGATGACGCTGGCCAACCGGGGCCGGCCCAGCGGGTTCGCCGGCGTCGCCGCGCCGGTCATGGCCCTGGCGGTGCGGCGCGCGACCACCAAGGACCTCGCCCGGCTCAAGGCGCTCCTCGAGCGCTGAGGGGCACGGGCCGGTCGGTGGGGCGCTCAGTCCTCGCCGTACGGCCGGGTGGAGGCGACGTCGTCGACGATCGTCACCACGTGGCGCACCGAGGTGATCAGCGAGCCGTACAGCGGCCAGCGCAGGGCCGGCAGGTCGTCGGCCGAGAGGCGGGCGGCGAGGTCGTCGACCTCCTCCCGCAGGCCCTCGACCCCGCTGTTGGAGTCGGCGACTCGTCGGCCGACCCGGTCGAGCAGGGCGAGGAACGGGTCGCGGAAGCGCGGGTCCCACTCGTCAGCCGCCACGACGGACTCCTGGAGCGTGCGGGCGATCGCCCGGGCCTGCGCCACGCCCTCCTCGAGGCGCACCAGCACCTCGCGGCCGCGCTCGGTGTCGCTGACGCGCCGCGAGCGGTGCCGGCGCGGGTTCCACCACTGCGCCTCCTGGGAGTACTCCAGCAGCCACTCCGCGCGGTCCACCTCGTCGTCGATGCCGCGCGTCTCCTCGATCCAGTCGCGCACGCCCTCGTCGTCGACGCCCTCGTCGAGCTCGGTCGCCATCCGTCGCAGCAGCTCACCGAGCCGGCGGTGGATGCGGTCGAGCTGGTGCTCGGCGCTGCGGTCGTCGAGCGGCGGGACCACGAGCAGGTTGACGAGCACGCCGGTGACCACACCGATGGCGGTGTCGATGAGGCGGTCGACCAGCAGCGACTCCTGCTGGGTGCCGCCCATCGTCAGCAGGAACAGGGCGGTCGTGGCCACCGCGACCCCCTCGAGCCGCAACGGGCGCCACCGGGCCGCGACGAGCCCGACGAAGACCCCCAGGCCCAGCGAGAGCGCGCCGTAGCCGATCGTCTCGACCAGCCCGTAGGCCAGCAGCACCCCCAGCACCGTGGCCGCGACCGACTGGCCGCCCCGCAGCACCGAGCGGTAGACCGTGGCGTGCACGGTCAGCAGCGCCACCCACGGCGCGAGGAAGGCCTGCTCGAGGTCGAGCACCCGGTCGGCGATCATCCACGCCCCGACCGCGGCCACGGTCGCCTTCACGACCTGCAGCAGGTCTGTGTGGACCGTGGGGTCGCGCAGCCTCCCCAGGCGCGCGCGCAGGCGGCCGGCCAGGTCGGGGCCCTGCACGGGTCCGGGCATCGGCGTACGCCGTCGGCTCAGGCGCCGGAACCGGGCCGGCGCACGTGGTCGGGGCGGAAGCCGTGGTCGATGCCCCACAGCAGCGCACGGGTGCGGCTGTCGACGCCGATCTTGCGGTAGAGCGAGCGGATGTAGGTCTTCACGGTGTTGAGGCCCAGGAACGCGCGCTCGGTGATCTCCTGGTTGCTCAAGCCTTGGCAGATCAGCGCCAGCACCTCGGCCTCGCGCGGGCTCAGCCCGTGCTCGCTGCCGGGCCAGCGGCCGAAGTCGTCGCTCTCGGGCTCCGGCACGCTCTGCGGGACGACCCGCTCGCCGCGGTGCACGGCCTCGATCAGGTCGACCAGCTCCTTGGCCGGGATCCCCTTGGGGATGTAGCCGGCCGCGCCGCCCGCCAGGGATGCCTCGACCAGATCGGGCTCGGTGTTCCAGCTGAAGACCACCAGCCGGCCGCGGCCCCCGGCCATCAGCCGGGCCACGTCGATGTCACCGCCCTGCACCTGGCCGAAGGAGTCGTAGAGCACCACGTCGACGTCGCCCTCGACCGGCACCCCGCTGTCGAGCTCGACGACGCTGATCCGGTCGGAGAACGGCTCGAGGACGGCGGCGATGCCGGCCACCACGATCTCGTAGTCGTTGACGATCGCGACGCGCACGGGACTGCTGGACATGCCCTCGATCATAGGGAGGACACGCACCGGTCGCCTCCCGGCCGCCGCGGGGCGGGACGGCGTACACCCCCAGGGGCGAAAGTCCCGGCACCGGCCGATCGAGGTCGCCCGGGGTCGCTCGGCGACTCGGCCCGGCGCGGGGGTGCGACCTACGATGGAGGGACCAGACCAACGACACCCGGGAGGTGGGACATGGACACGCACGTCGACGCACAGGTGACCCAGACGCGGATGAGCCTGATGCAGCAGCTCGCACGGATCGAGCGGCGAGATCCGGTCCTCTCCGCCCGGGTGCGGCTGCAGGCGATCGACCTGCACCGGGCCTGGACGGCGCGCCGGCTCGACACCGACGAGTACGCCCTGCGCCTGGCAGGTCTGCTCGACCAGGTCCGCGAGCAGGCCGACGCGCGCCAGCCCGCGCCCGAGCCCTGCTGAGGACCCGGCCGAGGACCCTGCTGGGGTTGCTGCGCGCTGCTCAGCCGCGGTCGGCGCGCACCAGCGTGCCGCGCTCGAGGGCCCGCACCTCCACGGTCGCCAGCCCCGCCCCCGCCAGCTCGGGTGCCAGCGCGGCCGCCTGCTCGGGGGTGCCGACCTGCAGCACCAGGACCCCGTCGTCGGCCAGGCACGCCCCGGCCGCGCGGATGCAGGCACGCGCGACGTCGAGGCCCTGCGGGCCGCCGTCGATCGCCAGCGTCGGGTCGGCCGGGTAGCGGCCGACCTCCGCGGTCGGCACCCACGGCGGGTCGGCGACCACCAGCGCGAAGCGCTCCTCGTCGCGGGGCAGCAGCGCCAGGTCGGTGTGCACCACCTCGACCTGCCCGGCCATCTCGTTGGCGCGGGCGTTGTCCTCGAGCAGCTCGCAGGCCCGGGGCGACAGGTCGACGCAGACGATCGAGCGGTCGGTGCCGTGCACCGCGAGCAGCCCGATGTGGCCCACGCCGGCGCACAGCTCCAGCACCCGGCCGGCGGGCGCCGACCCGAGCAGCTCGCGCGCCCACAGCGACTGCGCCTGCGTCCAGGGCCGGGGCTCGAGCACGGTGTCGTCGTACGAGATCTCGAGCGGGCCGAAGGTCATCTGCTGCAACGTGGGCTCGGGCATGGACGCACGGTAGGCCACCGCGAACACCCTTGTGGGGGTGCATGAGACCCCCACATCGGGGAACGGTCTGAGCATGCCGACTCTCCCCCGGGCCCGTGGCCCGCTCAGCGCCGCCCTGGTCGCTGACCTGCGTGGTGACCTGCGCGAGGACGGGACCAGCACCGGCCCGGCCGACCTGACGGACCCCGGGCTGCTCGAGAAGGCGGGGCCGGTGGGCTCCGGCGACGAGGAGCTGGCGCTGTGGGTGCTCTACGAGCTGCACCACCACGGCTTCGACGACGCGACCGCGACCGGCGGCCCCGACGACCTCGAGCACGAGTGGCGCCCCGACCTGCTGACGCTGCGCGGGCGGCTCGAGCGGCGCCTCGAGCGGCGCTGGCGCGAGCGGGTGGCGGCCGCCGACCTGCCCACGCTGCCGTCCGGCGCCGAGCCGGCCGACCTGGCGCGCGCCTTCTTCGCCCTCTGCGACGCCGACACCGGGGCCGAGTCGGTGGCCCGCTTCGTGCAGCGCGAGGCCGATGACGACCAGCTGGCCGAGGTGCTGCGCCAGCGCTCGATCTACCACGTCAAGGAGCAGGACGCCGCGATGTGGACCCTGCCGCGGCTGCCCGACACCACCAAGGCGCACCTGCTGACGATCGCGGCCGACGAGTACGGCAACGGCCGCCCCGACGACCTGCACGCCGCCCTGTGGGCGCGCGGCATGCGCGCCTGCGGCCTCGACGCGTCGTACGCCGCGTACGTCGACGGCGCGCTGCCGGCGGTGCTGGAGCAGAACAACCTGATGACGCTGCTGGGGCTGCACCGGCGCCTGGTGCCGGCGGCGCTGGGCCACCTGGCGGCCTTCGAGGTGACCAGCGCGGTGCCCTCGCGGCGGGTCGTGCGCGGGATGGAGCGGCTCGGCACGCCGGAGCCGATGGTCGCCTACTACCGCGAGCACATGGCCGCCGACGCGGTGCACGAGCAGGTGGCGGTGCGCGACCTGGTCGGCTCCTACGTCGCGGAGGTGCCCGGCAGCGAGGACGAGGTGGCTTTCGGGGCCGCGGTCTGCCTGCTCGCGGAGGCCGCGACGGCCACCGCGCTGCTCGAGCACGTGCGTCGCGGCGCCGCGGAGGACGTCGCATGAGCGAGCCCACGCAGGTCCGGCTCTGCGAGGACGGGCCGATGCTGGTGCGCGGCGAGGTGGTCGTGGAGGACGAGGACGGCCAACGGCACGTCTCCACCCGCCCGGTCACCGCCGTGTGCCGCTGCGGCGCGTCCTCGCTCAAGCCCTGGTGCGACGGCTCGCACAAGCTGCTGGGCACCGGCGGCCCCCGCGCCCGGCGCCTCGGCACGGTGTGAGGATGGGGGCTGTGACCTCGCTCCAGGACCCCCTCGCCCTCGACCACGGCCCGACGTGGTCCAACCGCATCACGCTGGCCCCGCTGACCAACCTGCAGTCGCACGCCGACGGCAGCCTCTCCGACGACGAGCTCGACTGGCTCGTGGCGCGCGGCGAGGGCGGGTTCGCCATGGTGATGACCTGCGCCGCGCACGTCTCGCCCGAGGGCCAGTGCTGGGACGGCCAGCTCGCCGTGTGGGACGACCGGTTCCTGCCGGGCCTGACCCGGCTCGCGGGCGCGCTGCGCGCCACCGGCACCACCTCGTGCGTGCAGCTGCAGCACGGCGGCATGCGGGCCTCGCAGGAGCTGTCGGGCCACCAGGCGGTCGCGCCGTGGGACGACGAGGCGAAGGGCGCCCGCGCGCTGAGCACCGCCGAGGTCGAGCGGGTGGTGCAGGACTTCGTCGACGCGGCGGTGCGCTGCGAGCGCGCCGGCTTCGACGGGGTGCAGGTGCACGGCGCGCACGCCTACCTGCTGGCGCAGTTCCTCGACGCCCGCTCCAACCACCGCACCGACGCCTACGGCGGCTCGGCGCAGAACCGGGCCCGGGTCTTCCACGAGGTCGTCGACGGCATCCGCGCCGCCACCGGCCCCGACTTCCAGGTGGGGATGCGCCTGACGCCCGAGCGCAGCGGCATCGCGCTCGCCGAGTCGACGGCGCTGGCCGAGCGGCTGATGCTCTCGGGGTCGGTCGACCACCTCGACATGTCGCTGTGGGACGTGCGCAAGGCGCCCTTCGAGACGGCGTACGACGGCGCGCTCATCGACCACTTCACCTCGCTCGAGCGCGGCAGCACCCGCCTCGGGGTGGCCGGCGGCATCGTCTCGACCGCCGACGCCGACTGGTGCCTCGAGCGCGGGGCCGACTTCGTCACCGTCGGGACCGCGGGCATCCTGCACCACGACTTCGCCCGCCGCGCCCTGGCCGACCCGGCCTTCTCGATGGCCGCCACGCCGGTGAGCCGCGACCACCTGCGCGCCGAGCGGGTGGGTCCCGACTTCATCGAGTACCTCGCCGCAGGGTGGGACTTCGTTGCCTGAGCCGACCGGGACGCCGTCGTGGCAGGCGCGCCTGGCCGTGCGCGCCTTCGGGCTGGTGCCCGACGCGCTGGTGGTGCGCCTCTTCACGCACCCGCCCCGGCTGCCCACCCCGCTGGTGCCCCGCTCGCTGGCCGCGCGCCACGAGACGGTGACCACCGAGGTCGGCGCCGGGCGGGTCGCCACGCTCACCCCGGAGGACGCGCGCGACCACGTCTTCTACCTGCACGGCGGCGCCTACACGCTGCAGGCCCAGCACTGGCCGTTCCTCGGCCGGCTGCTCGGGCACGGCCACGCCGTCTCGCTGGTCGACTACCCGCTGGCCCCCGAGCACACCGTCGACGAGACGGTGCCGATGGTGCGCGAGTCGTGGGAGCTGGCCGTCGAGGCCGCCCGCGCCGCGGGCCGCCCGGCGCCGGTGCTGGCCGGCGACTCCGCCGGCGGCGGGCTGTCGCTGGCGCTGCTGCAGCAGCTGCGCGACGAGGGCGCGACGATGCCCCGTGCCAGCGTGCTGCTCTCGCCGTGGGTCGACGCGGTGATGGCCGACGCCGGCACGATCGCCGCCGACCGGCTCGACCCGCTGCTGAGCCGGCGGGCGCTGCACGGCGCCGCGCGCCTGTACGCCGGCCCGCACGGCCTCGACGACCCGCGGATCTCGCCCGGTCTCGCCGACCTCTCCGGGCTGGGCCGGGTGCTGGCGCTGGTCGGCACCCGCGAGCTCTTCTGGCCGCAGTGCGAGCGGCTCGCCGAGCGGGCCGCGACCGCGGAGGGCACCGACCTCGAGCTGCGGGTGCGCGAGGGGCTGCCGCACGACTGGGCGCTCTTCCCGGGGCTCCCCGAGCAGCGCGACCTCGCCGACGAGATCGCCGCCTGGCTGGAGGGCTGAGCCCGGCCAGGACCGGCCGGGAGCGCGGCTGGGACCGGCTGCGACCGGCTGCGACCGGCTGCGACCGGCTGCTCAGTCGAGCAGGAAGCGCGCCACGAAGACCCGGTCGTCGGCGTCGACGCGGTGCACGGTGACCTCGAAGCGCGCCATCACCTCGCTGCCGTCGGCGCGCACCATCGGCACCTCGACCACCTGGTCGAGCAGCACGTCGCGACCGTGCGAGGCGTGCATGGTGGTGCCGGCCACGTGCGCCTGGTGGTAGCGGGCCGGGACGACGCTCAGCACCCGCCGGCCCACGAGCAGCGAGGGGTCGTCGTACCCCAGGAAGGCGGCGACGGCGGGGCTGACCCCGACGATGTCGTGGCGCTCGTCGGTCACGATGACGGTCCCCGCCCCGACGATCTCGGCGACCGACGCAGTCCCGATGAGCGACGAGGGCACCGGGCGGGCGACGTCGAGACCGGTGCTGGTCCACGGCGTGGGCGCGGCGCCCCGGGCCTGGCCGGTCACCTCTCCACAGAGCCACACGCGCATCAGCTCGATCTCGGGCTGGGTCGGCGGCGCGAGCAGACGGCCCTGGCGGGCGTGGTCGAGGGCCGAGGCGAGCGAGGCCGACAGCACCTCGAAGTGGGCCACCGAGTCGGCCGGCACCCGCAGCACCATCCGCTCGCTGCTCACAGCGGGCTCGACGGCGTAGGCCATGATCGCCTCGCCGTCGTCGTGCAGCGCAGGGGTCGGCAGCTGCTCGTGCAGCAGGTTGAGGGCGTCGCTGGCGGCGGCGTGCTCATCGAGGGCGCACGGGTCCTCCTCGAGGCGCAGCAGCAGGTGCTCGCGCAGCAACCCTGCGGCGTGCTCCTGCCAGGCGTGGTGCATCAGCAGCGGGACGCCGAGGAGCTCGACCTCGACGACCGCGTCGCGGTCCTCGTGGCGCGCGACGCCGTCGCGCGGGGTGCGGCTGTGGTGGCCGCCGATCTCGAACCAGACCGTCTTGCCGACGCCCGGGTGCATGTCGACGTCCCAGACGTCGACGCAGTCGGCGAGCAGGTGCAGCCCGCGCCCTGTGCCGGAGGTGGTGGTCCAGTGGCGGGGGACCGGCCGGTGCGGGCTGGTGTCGTCGACCTCGACGCGCACCGAAGTGGGTTCGCAGCGCACCCGCAGCCGCACCTCGCCGCCGGCGTGCACCACGGCGTTGGTGACCAGCTCGGAGACGGCGAGCTCGGTGGCGTCGGCGAGGTCCTCGGCGCCTGCCTCCTCGAGCAGCCGGCGCACCAGGCGCCGCGCCTCCTGGGCGCTGCGCGGCTCGGCGGGCAGGACCCGCTCCTCGCTCAGCACTGCAACCAGGGCGATCACCCCCTCGCGCGCCCGGGCGACCCAGTGCCGCCTTCGGCATCGTACCCACGCCGGGCCCTCGCCAACCGCACCTCTCGGCCCCGGATCGCCCCGCGACTCGGCGCCGCGTGACGCACCTCACTCCGCCAAGAGGTTTGGACCGGCGCAGAAGGGGGTGTGCGGGGCCGTGCAGGCCTTACTCTTCTCCCGGCACCAGCACCACCAGCCCGACAGAACGACGAGGCCAGCGGCCGGCGAGTACGACGTCACCTGGGGGTCGGTCAGGGGCGCTCCGCGCACCCGGCCCGACCGCGGCGCCACCCACGTCCCGTCCCGTCCGCCCGTCCTGCGTCTGCTCGTCCTCCGACCCGTCCGGTCATCACCCTGCGCCCGCGCGCGTGGGGGGTCGCCGCGGGCTGGTGCCGTGCGTGCGCGTGCGCGCCCCGCCCGCCCGAGGTCCTCCGTGCCCGTCTCGCTGCCCGCCTCCTTCGACGCGCTGTACGCCGTCGTGGTCGTCGCCATCGGCGTCGTCCCGCTCCTGCCCCAGCTCGCCCGCCTCGTGCGCACCGGGGACCCGACCGGCCTCTCGCTGCCGGCGCTGCTCGCGGGGCTGGTCAACTACACCGTCTGGACCTACTACCTGGCCGCCGCCGGGGCGACCGGCCTGCTGGTCAGCAACGTGCTGGCGGGAGTGGTGTGGGTCGCGGTGACGGCGCTGGCCGTGCGGGGCCTGCCCTGGTCGCGCGCCTGCCTGGTGCCGGTGGTCTGGGCGCTGGTGGTCGTGGCGGTCGTCGCGCTCGCTCCCGGCCTGCTCGGCAGCCTGCTGGGCCTGGGCTCGCTGCTGGTCTACGTGCCGCAGGCGGTCGCGGTGTGGCGGGTCCCCTCCCTCTCCGGCATCTCCCCGCTGACCTGGTGGCTGCAGCTGGCCCAGGGCCTGGTGTGGTTCGGCGAGTCGCTGCCGGGGCTGCTGGTCGGCGGCCTGGTCTTCGGCGTCGTCTGCGTCGTCGCCTCCATCAGCGTGCTCTGCGCGGTCAGCACGCGGGCCCCGCGCCTGGTCGCCGCCGACACCCTCGACTCCCCCGCGCCCGACGCCGTCCTGGCCGCCTGACCCCTGCCGGGTCGTGGCCCGGGTCGTGGCCCGGGTCGTGGCCCGGGTCGTGGCCTGGGTCGTGGGCTGGGTCGTGGGCTGGGTCGTGGGCTGGGTCGTGG
>JBFGFQ010000035.1:0-18734 GCA_041579495.1 Nocardioides sp. | reverse complement strand
GCAGCACCTCCGCGGTCATCCGGCCCAGGACCATCATCCGCTCCTCCATGTCGGCGGCCCAGGCGCCCGCGCAGTCGAGCGCGGCCCACACCACCGGCAAGTCGGTGTCGGTGGCCACCCAGGTCGCGGCCACCCGGGGCCGGCCGTCGAGGTCGTCGACGGGGCCGGGGAAGATCCGCAGGCCGTCGCCCTCGGCGCGCTCGGTGCCGCAGGTGAAGCAGGTCGGGAACGGGTGCCGAGCGAGCCCGGGGTAGCGGGTCGCGGCCTCGCGGGCCTGCTCCGGCGAGACGCCCTCGACACCGTCGGGAGCCGTGGGCGCGCGTCGCGCGGTCAGTGCCGGCGCGCCGCCGTGCACCGCGGTGAGGGTGCCGTCGTCGTCGACGACCTCCATCGGGGTGTCCAGCGGCGGGGGCTGGCGCAGCGTCACCTCGACCGGTCCGCCCGTGGCGTCGACGTACGCCGCCAGGGCGCCGGCCGACCAGCCGCCGTTGCCGGAGCCGGCGGGGCCGTTGAAGCGGGCGGGGACCAGGAGGGGCGCGTGGCTCGAGGGGGAGGTGCTCATCCCTTGATCCTCTCGTACCTGTCGAGGGCCTCCTGGCGCTCCTCCTTGTGGTCGAGCATCGGGACGGGGTAGCCGACCAGGTCGCGGGTGTCGGCGTCGGGCTCGTGGGGGTCGGGCACCTGGTCGGGGTCGGCGAGCTCGGGCACCCACCGGCGCACGTAGGCGCCGTCGGGGTCGAAGCGACGCCCCTGCGTGGTGGGGTTGAAGACCCGGAAGAACGGCGAGGCGTCGGTGCCGCTGCCGGCCGTCCACTGCCAGCCGTGGTTGTTGCTGGCCAGGTCGCCGTCGACGAGCCAGTGCAGGAAGTGCCGGGCGCCGTGCTGCCACTCCACGTGCAGGTCCTTGACCAGGAAGCTGGCGGTGATCATCCGCAGCCGGTTGTGCATCCACCCGGTGGCGCGCAGCTGGCGCATCCCGGCGTCGACGATCGGGAAGCCGGTGCGCCCCTCCTGCCAGGCCTCGAGCTGGTCGCCGGGGCGGTCGTAGTCCATCCGCGCGAACTCGGGCTTGTAGTAGTCGCGCGCCGAGTCGGGGCGCCGGGCCAGCACGTCGGCGTAGAACTCCCGCCAGGCCAGCTCGGTGCGGTAGGTCTGCGCGCCCTTGCTGCGCTTGCGACCCAGGTCGGCGAGCAGGGTGCGCGGGTGCACCTCGCCGTACTTCAGGTGCACCGACATCCGGCTGGTGCCGTCGCGGTCGGGCCGGTCGCGGTCGGTGTCGTAGTCGTCGACCCGGTCGAGGAACTCCTGCCACTGCCGCGTGGCCGAGGCCTCTCCGGCCTCGGGCAGCTCGAGGCCCTCGGGCGGCCGCGGGTCGGGGATGTCGGTGGTGCCCTCGTCGAGCTGCAGCCACGACACCCCGGTGGGGGAGTCGTGCGGCGACTCCCAGCCGACCTCGGCCCAGGTGCGCGAGAACGGGGTGAAGACCTTGTAGGCCTCGCCGGAGCCGTTGCGCACCCGCCCGGGCTCGACGGCGTACGGCGACCCGGTGCGCACCAGCTCGATGCCCGCGTCGGCGAGGGCCTGCTCGACCGCCTCGTCGCGCTCGCTGCCGTAGGGCCCGAAGTCGGCCGAGACGTGCACCCGCTCGGCCCCGACCGCCTGCGCGGCCAGCACGACCCGGCGCGCCGGGTCGCCGCGGACCACCGAGAGGCCGGCCTGTCGCTGGCGGAAGGAGGCGTCGAGCGAGCGCAGCGAGGCCGCCAGGTAGGCCTGTCGGCTCGGGCCGGCCGGGTCCCACAGACGCGGGTCCAGGACGAAGAGCGGCAGCACGCCGCCGTCGGCCCCGTCGGCGCACGCCTCGAGCAGGGCCGGGTTGTCGGAGAGCCGCAGGTCGCGGCGGAACCACATGACGCTGACCACGTCGTCGAGCCTGCCAGCGCGACGCCGCCCACCCCACACCCCGTGGGTGGCACGGGGCGTGCCCGGCGGCCGGGGTGGCGGGACCCGTCGTGGACAATGGCCGGGTGAGCGACCTGATCGACACCACCGAGATGTACCTCCGCACCATCTACGAGCTGGTCGAGGAGGGCATCGTGCCCCTGCGCGCCCGGATCGCCGAGCGGCTGCACCAGAGCGGGCCCACGGTGTCGCAGACGGTGGCGCGCATGGAGCGCGACGGGCTGCTGACCGTCGAGGGCGACCGCCACCTCGAGCTGACCGAGGAGGGGCTGCGCCTGGCGACCCGGGTGATGCGCAAGCACCGCCTGGCCGAGCGGCTGCTGGTCGACGTCATCGGCCTGGAGTGGGAGCTGGTGCACGAGGAGGCGTGCCGCTGGGAGCACGTGATCTCCGAGACCGTCGAGCGCCGCCTGCTCGAGCTGCTCGACCACCCCACCGAGTCGCCGTACGGCAACCCGATCCCGGGGCTCGACGAGCTCGGGCAGTCCGTCACCGCCGAGACCTTCATGACCGGCGTCGAGTCGCTGACCAGCGCCGCGGGCGCCGAGGAGGGGCGGGTGCTGGTGCGCCGGATCTCCGAGGAGATGCAGAAGGACGAGCAGCTGATGAGCGCGCTGCGCCGCGTGGGGGCGCTGCCCGACAAGACGGTGACCGTCGTGGCGACCGAGGCCGGCGTGCTGGTCGGGGCGGCCGGCGAGAGCGCCGAGATCGTGCCCGAGGCCGCCGACCACATCTTCGTGCGCAAGCTCTAGACCGGCACGGCCCCCGCCCGCAGGTCGGCGAGCTCACCGAGGAACTCGCTGCACCCGGCGTGCACGGTGTGCGTGGCCAGGTCGTCTCCGCGGGTGGCGCCGCGGTTGAGGATCACCACGGGGGTGCCGGCCCTGGCGGCGCGCTTGACGAAACGCAGCCCGCTCATCACCGTCAGGCTCGACCCCGCGACCAGCAGCGCCCCTCCAGAGGGTGCGAGCGCCTCGACGGCCTCGTAGCAGCGCGCCACGCGGGGAGCCGGGACGTTCTCGCCGAAGAACACCACGTCGGGCTTGAGCAGCCCGCCGCACTCGCAGTCGGGCACCACGAACGCGTCGGTCTCCTCCAGGGCGACGTCGCCGTCGGGGTTGCTCGCCACGTCGGCGTGCTGCTCGGCGAAGCCGGGGTTGAGGGCGGTCAGGCGCCGGTGCAGCTCGGCCCGGGACGTGGTGGCGCGGCAGGACAGGCACACGACGTCGGCGATCCGCCCGTGCAGCGCCACCAGGTCGGGGGTGCCGACCCGCTCGTGGAGGCCGTCGACGTTCTGGGTGATGACCAGCCCGGCGCCCAGGCGCGCCACCGCGCGGTGGCCCTCGTTGGGCTCGGCGTGGCGCATCCGGCCCCAGCCCAGGTGGCTGCGGGCCCAGTAGCGGCGCCGCGGGCCGGGGCCCGAGACGAACTCCTGGTAGGTCATCGGGGTGCGGCGCGGGGAGCCCGGGCCGCGGTAGTCGGGGATGCCCGAGTCGGTCGAGAGCCCGGCGCCGGTGAGCACCACCAGCGGCCGGTCGCGCAGCAGCGCCAGCGCGTCGTTCACCGGGCGTACCGCACCGCTGCCCGGGCCCGCGCCTTCTCGGCCTCGACCTCGCGGTCCTTGGGCGGGGCGCTGGTGACCAACGCGTCGAGGAGGTGGCGGGTGGCCTCGGCGACCTCGGCCACCGCCCGGTCGAAGGCGGCCTGGTTGGCCTGCGACGGCTTCGTGGAGCCGCTGACCTTGCGCACGTACTGCAGCGCCGCCGCATCGACCTCGTCGGCCGTGGCCGGCGGCTCGAAGTTGTGGAGCTGGCGGATGTTGCGGCACATGCCATGAGCGTACGTCGCCGAGGGGTGGACCGGTCCCGCCTCGGCGGGGACGGTGCTGGTTCGATGGGCCCATGGCTGCGACTCCCGACCCCGCCCGTCACTCCGACCGCGAGCACGACCTGGTGCTGCTGGGCGCCACCGGCTTCACCGGTCGCCTGACCGCGGAGTACCTCGCCCGCAACGCCCCCGCCGGGCTGCGCTGGGCGCTGGCGGGGCGCAACCCCGAGAAGCTGGCCGGCGTCCGCGACGACCTGGCCGCCATCGACCCCGCGCTGGCCGACCTGCCGCTGGTGACCGCCGACTCCGCCGACGCCGCGTCGCTGGCCGCGCTGGCCGGCAGCGCCCGCGTCGTGGTCTCGACCGTCGGGCCCTACCTCGAGCACGGTGAGCCGCTGGTGGCCGCGTGCGCGGCGGCCGGCACCGACTACGTCGACCTGACCGGCGAGCCCGAGTTCGTCGACCGGATGTACCTGGCCCACCACGAGACCGCGGTGGCCTCCGGGGCCCGCATCGTGCACGCCTGCGGCTTCGACTCGATCCCGCACGACCTGGGCGCCTGGTACACCGTGCAGCAGCTCAGGGCGACCGGCCCGGTGACGGTGCGCGGCGTGGTGCGCGCCTCGGGCACGTTCTCCGGCGGCACCTTCCACTCCGCGATGGGCGCGACCTCGCGGATGAAGCAGACCCGCGAGGCCGCCAAGCGCCGTCGCGAGGTCGAGGGCCGCCCGGAGGGTCGGCGCAGCCGCGCGGTCGCGGGCAAGCCGCACCGCGACCCCGAGCTGGGCTACTACCTGCTGCCGTTGCCCACGCTCGACCCGCAGGTGGTCGCGCGCAGCGGCGCCGCGCTCGACTCCTACGGCCCCGACTTCCGCTACTCCCACTACATCGGCACCAAGACGCTGCGCTACGCGCTCGGCGGGATGGCCGGTCTCGTCGGGATCGGGGCGGCCGCGCAGGTGCCGCCGGTGCGCAACCTGCTCAAGAGCCGCATCAAGCAGGGCGAGGGGCCCTCGCCGGCGCGCCGCGAGAAGAGCTGGTTCACCGTCGACCTCGTCGGCGAGGGTGACGGGCGCACCGTCCACACCCGCGTCTCCGGCGGCGACCCGGGCTACGGCGAGACCTCGAAGATGCTCGCGGAGTCGGCGCTGTGCCTGCTGCACGACGACAACCCGACGACGGCCGGCTGCGTGACCACCGCCCAGGCGATGGCGGAGAACCTCACCGCGCGGCTGATGGCGGCCGGCATCCGTTTCGAGACGGTGGAGGCCCAGCAGGAGGGCTGAGCCCCCGGCTGGACCTGGCTGGACGTGGCCGGTCGCGGCCGGGCGCGGCTGGGCGGGACTGTCGGCGGGCTGCGGCAAGATGGTCCTCGTGCCTCCCCGACTGCTGCCCGCCCCCGCTGACGCGGCCGCCCGGGCGGCGGTGTTCCCGCGGGTGCGCTGGATGGGCTCGAAGCACAAGCTGCTGCCGCACCTGGCGCAGGCGTTCGCCGACGTGGCGCCGGCGGCCGGGCCGGGCACGGCCCTCGACGCCTTCAGCGGCTCCGGGGTGGTCTCCTACCTGCTCAAGCACCAGGGCTGGTCGGTGCACAGCAACGACTACCTGGGCTTCCCGGGCGTGGTGGCCAGCGCGGGCGTGGTCAATCACGACGCCCGGCTGGGCGCCGACGACGTGGAGCGCATCCTGGGCCCGGCCGCCGACGACCGCGACTTCGTGCGGCGCACCTTCTCCGGGGTCTACTTCACCGCCGACGACCTGGCCTTCCTCGACTCGGCCTGGAGCCACATCGACACGATGACCGGCGGCGCCCGTGCGGTGGCGATCGCCGCGCTGTGCCTGGCCGCGGCGCGCAAGCAGCCCCGCGGGGTCTTCACGTTGACCGGTGACCTGAGCCGCTACGACGACGGGCGCCGCGACCTGCGCCTGAGCCTGCGCGAGCACTTCGTCGAGCGGGTCGCCGACTACAACGCCGCCGTCTTCGCCGGCCCGCGCGAGTGCACGGTCTCGTCGCTGGAGGTCGGCGAGCTGCCGCAGCGCCGCCACGACCTGGTCTACCTCGACCCGCCGTACGCCCCGCCGGCCGACGACAACGACTACACCAAGCGCTTCCACTTCCTCGAGGGGCTCTCGCGCTACTGGGTGGGCGACACGATCATGTGGGACACCAAGAGCCGCAAGCTGCCCAAGCGGGTCACCAAGTACTCCTCGAAGCGCACCATCGAGGAGGCGTTCCGCGAGGTGTTCAAGCAGTTCCACGACTCGCCGCTGGTGCTGTCGTACTCCTCCAACGCGCTGCCGGACCTCGAGACGCTGGTGCGGCTGCTGCGCGAGGTCAAGGACGAGGTGGAGGTGCGCCGGGTGCCGCACACCTACCACTACGGCACCCACCGCGCCGCCGTGCGCCGCCAGGTCGACGAGTACCTCTTCCTCGCCCGATGAGCGCGGCTGCGATGCAGGACCACCTGGGCCGGCTGCGCCGCCTGACCACCCACGTCGCGGTCGACGAGGCCTCCGAGCAGGCCGACGCGATCGTGGCCGCGGGAGCGAGCCTGAGCGCGCTCGAGGAGGTCTCGGTCGACGCGCTGACCCGGTGGGTGCGTGCCCGCCCGGCCGACGTCTACGCGCTGGGGCTGAGCGTGGGGCTCTCGCAGGAGAAGCTGAAGAACCTGCTGCGGGTCGCCTTCGGCACCACCTCGTGGGTCAAGGCGGTGGCCGCCGACGCGCGCGGCGTGGTGACCTGGCTCGACGAGGAGTTCGGGCTGCTGGAGGTCCTCGAGGCCCAGCGGCACCGCACCTACACCTTCGGCGACGTGCTGGCCGCGCGCGGCACCAGCCGCCAGACCGCGAGCCGGGCCGGCGTGGCCGGCAAGCTGATCGAGGACGCGGTCGAGCAGATCGTGCGCGACCTGGGCCTGCCCTACGAGATGCGCGGGCGCTTCGTCGGCCGCAACGGCGACACCGGGCCCGCCGACCTGGCGGTCCCGGGCTTCGACGACGCGCTGATCGCGGTGGCCTGCAAGGGCTTCGACTCGACCGGCTCCAAGCTGACCGCCGCGGTGACCGAGGTGATGGACATGGCCAACGTGTCCTTCGCCCACCAGTACGTGCTCGCCGTCGTCGACGGCATCGGCTGGCTCAGCCGCCAGGGCGACTTCCGCCGGATGCACGCCCTGCTCGAGCAGCACCGCATCGACGGTCTCTACGCGCTGGCCGACCTCGACGCCTTCCGCGCCGACCTGCACGCAGCCGCCGTGCGGCACGGGCTGCTGGAGGGCCCGCTGCCCGACGCCGCCGCCGTCGACGCGCCGGGGGAGGCGCTGGTCGCGCGTCCCGAGGAGCCCGAGGCGCAGCTGCGCCTGGACCTGTAGGGCGCGGCGTCCGCTGTCCGACGGCCCTTCAGTCGTCCGGGTACTGGGCGACCACGGCGTACTCGACCAGGGAGGCCAGGACCTCGGAGTCCACGCCCCGGGAAGCGGGGTCGTCGAGGGCGACCTCCGTCGTGGTCACCACGACCAGGTCGCGGTCGGGGACGACCTCGATCATCTGTCCGCCCCAGCCCACCGCCAGGAACGCCTCGGCACCGTCGGCCGTCGTCGTCCACCACTGGTAGCCGTAGCCCTCGCCGTCGTCCTCGAGCTCGACCTGCGACGACGTGGCCGCCTCGACCCAGTCCTCGGGGACCAGCTGCCGGCCCTCCCAGCGGCCGCCGGCCAGGAAGAGCTGACCGAGCCTGACCATGTCGAGCGGGCGCAGGCGCAGGCCCCACCACCCCGTGCTGACTCCCTGCGGGTCCAGGGGCCAGGCGAAGTCCGCGGCCTCGAGGGTCGCGGTGATCTCGCCGAGCGGGGCCCGCCAGTCCAGCTCCTGCAGGGCCGGGCGGGTGTCGATGCCCAGCGGGTCGAAGAGTCGTGAGCGGGCGTAGTCCAGGACCGTGGTGCCGACGGCCTCCTGCAGGATCGCGGCCAGCAGGTGCGTGGTTCCGTTGGAGTAGGAGAACGATCCGACGGGGTCGTCCCCGCGGCTCGCCAGGATCGCCCCCACCCAGTCCGGGCGCTGCGTGAACGCCGGCCCGGGCCACTCGTCGCCGGGCGGCAGCCCGGCGGTCATGGTCAGCAGCTCTCGCAACGTCGTCGTGGCCTCGGCCTGGGTCATCGAGTCCGCACGAGCGGGGAGCAGGCTCGCCAACCGCGCGTCGAGGCCGTCGATCAGGCCCTCCTCGAGCGCGATGCCGATCAGGGTGGAGACCACGCTCTTGGTCACCGACTGGACGTCCCAGTAGGTCCCCGGCCCCGAGGAGCGGTACTGCTCGAGCACGACCCCGCCGCCGTCGGCGACCACGACCGCCCTGATGGAGTCCATCGAGCCGACGAGGTCGGCGTACTCGGCGATCGAGTCCTCGAGCTGGTCGGCGTCGGGGCGGGCCGTCGGCTCGGACGCGCCGGAGGTCGACCCGACGGACGTCGGGGACGTCCTGTCGTCGTCACCGCTGCATGCGCCCCCCGCAGCCACCAGGAGGGCCAGCACCAGTGCGACAGGGCCGGATCGGTGCGGGCCCATGACGCGCTCCCTTCAACCGACGATTCTGCCCCCGTCGGGCCGGTCCTGGGAAGCCTCGGGAGGGGGTGCGGGCCACACGTAGGGCAGGTCGTCGGGCGCGTCGGGGAACAGCGGGCGGTAGTGGTCGGGGTCCTTGCGCACCAGCGCCGAGCGGTGGCTGAGGTGGAACTCCTCGTCGCCCAACCACGTCGGCAGGGCGCCGGCTGCCGCCAGGTCGGCCTGGTCGCGGACCTCGGTGACCCCGGCCGCGGCCAGGTCGGTGCGCAGCGTGTCGGCGACGGTGTCGGCGCGGCCCCCGGCCACCCACACCTCGCAGCACGTCAGGGAGTAGCGGCCCAGCGCCTCGAGGTGGCCGCGCCACATCAGCACCGCCGGGTGGCGGCGCCAGCCGTAGCCCTCCACGGTGAGCCCGCGGACGACCTGCAGGCACTCCACGCGCTGCTTGCCGAGCCGCTTGGCGTCCAGGGCCCGCGCCGAGCGGGCGAAGTCGGCGTACGGCAGGAAGGTCTGCATACCGCCACGCTCGCGCGCGTGCGCGGCTCACGCTTCACCCGTGGGTGCCCCAGGCAGGAGTCGAACCTGCGACCTTTCGCTTAGGAGGCGGCTGCTCTATCCGCTGAGCTACTGGGGCCGCGTCGCCATTTTGTCAGCAGGCGTCGACCCGGCTGGAACCAGGGCCGCCCGGACCACGGTGCGCCTCCACCGCAGGGGGCGCCTGAGAGAGGGCTGAGCGGAGTTGGAGCACGGCCGGGGCGCGCCGCACAATCGAGCGGTGACCCACCGCGACCCGATGCCGCACGCCGAGGTGGCGACGCCCGTGGCCGCCGGCGCCCGCGCCGGGCGGCGCCGCGCCGCGCCGCGCCGCTCGCACACCGTGGCCCGCGTGCTGGTGGCCACGCTCGTGGTGCTCGGCATGGTCTCGGGCCTGGCGGTGACCTACCTCTACCGGCACTACAGCGACAACCTCACCGTGCTCGACATCGAGGACCAGATCGTCGGCGACCGCCCCGACAAGGTCGAGGTCGCCGGGCCGCAGGAGCCGCTGAACGTGCTCGTGATGGGCTCGGACAGCCGCGAGGGCGAGGGCAACAACATCGACGGCCTCACCGGCGGCGGCGAGCGCTCCGACACCACGCTCCTGCTGCACCTCTCGGCCGACCGCGAGCGCGCGTACGGCGTCAGCATCCCGCGCGACTCGATGGTCGACCGCCCCGCCTGCCGCACCGAGGGTGGTGCCGAGGTGCCGGCCGAGTCGTACACGATGTGGAACGAGGCCTTCCAGCTCGCCGGGCCGGCCTGCACGATCCAGCAGTTCGAGGAGCTGACCGGCATCCGCCTCGACCACTTCGTCGTCGTCGACTTCGAGGGGTTCCAGGGCATGGTCGACGCGGTCGGCGGCGTCGAGGTCTGCATCCCCGAGACCATCGACGACCGGGCGCACGGCATCTACCTCGAGGCCGGCACCCGCAAGCTCGAGGGCATCCAGGCCCTCAACTACGTGCGCGAGCGCTACGCGCTCTCCGGCGGCTCCGACATCGGCCGGATGAAGCGCCAGCAGGCGTTCGTCGCCTCGATGGCCAGCACCGTGCTGTCGTCGGACACCCTGGCCCGCCCCGACCGGCTGCTGGCCTTCCTCGAGGCCGCCACCGAGTCGCTGACCCTCGACGAGGGCCTGGGCAACCTGGTCAAGATCGCCCAGCTCGGCTACGAGTTCCGCGGCATCGGCCCCGACAAGATCCAGTTCATGACCATCCCCAACACCGTCGACCCCAACGACCCCAACAAGCTGGTGTGGAGCGAGGACGCGGCCGGGGTGTGGAACGCGCTGGCCGAGGACGAGCCGCTCACCAAGCGGCTGCGCAGCGACGTGATCACCGCGGGCAAGGTGCCGGGCTCCTCGTCCGACGACGACGGCGCCGACGGCGGTGGCGGCGGCAACGGTGGCGGCAAGGGGCTGGCCAGCGACGAGGCGCTCGCGGCGGCGGGGCTGTGCACGTGAGCGCCGAGGAGGGTCGCGAGAGCGACTGGGAGCGCCGCAAGCGGCTGGCGGAGGTCTTCGGCGACGCGCTGCCCGAGACCACCAGCGACGAGCGCTCGGACGACGAGCGCGAGCGCCGGGACGGGGACGCCTGGCTGCGGGCCCAGGTGCCCCCGCACCACGGCGGCTAGGTCGGGCTCAGACGGTCGGGGTGCCCCGGCCGGCGGTGAGCGCGTCGCGGATCTCGCGCAGCAGCACGGTGTCCTCGGGGGTTCCCGGCGCCGGGCTGGGGAAGTACTTCTCCTTGGCCTTGGTGTAGGGCAGCACCACGAGGAAGTAGACGATCGCGGCCAGCATCAGGAACGCGATCACGGCGTTCATGAAGGCGCCGAACGAGTTCTCCTCGTTGGTGAAGTAGTTGCTGGCGCCCTCCGGCAGCTGCGCGGTCAGCCAGTTGGTGAACGTGGTGACCACCAGGCCGAACGACGTGGCGATGATGACCGCGACCGCGAGGTCGACCAGGTTGCCGCGCAGGACGAAGCTCTTGAAACCACCCATGACAAGCCCTTTCTCAATGCGAGCAGCCCGTTCGGGCCGTCTCGACCCTAACGGGACCAGGCGTAGGAGAGGAACGACCTTGCCGCAGCGTCACTGATGCTGGGGACGCTCGCGGCGTCGACGCCGAGCACGACCACCCGCCCGCCCAGGCCGGTCGCGCCGACGCCGGCCGTGGCGGAGGGCTCAGGCAGCGCGAGGACCGCGACGTCGTGCGCCACCACCGCCGCACCGCCCTCGGCCGGGTCGGTGGCGACCAGGTCGACGTGGTCACCGACGCGCAGCAGCGCCGCCGCCTCGGGGTCGGGCAGGCGCACCGGCAGCGCGACCACGCCCGCCGGCGCGCTCGCCGACAGCGCGGGACCCACCAGTCGGGGGCGGGTCACCGGCTCGCCGCGGGTGACCGGCGCGGCCAGCACCTCACCGACCGGCGACTCGACCAGGTCGTCAGGCACGCTCGCCGGGGCGAACTCGACCGCGGCGAGGTCGTCGCCCTCGAGCACCGACCCGCCCGGCAGGTCGCGTGCGGCCACCAGCACCGGGACGGTCGCCGGCGGCGGTGCCGTGGTCGCCTGCAGGCCGGCCAGCACCGCGACGGCGCTCAGCAGCGCGGCCAGCGGCCGGCGCCGGGCCAGCACGGCGCGGCGTACGTCGTGGGCGGCGCGGCGCAGGCGCGTCAGCGGCGGGTCGGGGTGGCGGGGGTCGGCGGAGAGCACCCGGCGACGCTAGGCCGTCGCGGCCGGAGCCGTCCGGGCTCTCCACAGGTGCTCCGCGGGCGGCGTCAGGACGAGGCGGCGGGGGTGCTGCTGGTGCTCGAGGAGCTGGTGGAGGTGCTGCTCGACGAGCCGGAGTCCTTGGTCGACGACGAGGTGCTGCTCGAGCCGTTGCTGCTCGTGCTGCTGCTCTTGCTCGCGCCCTGGGCGTCGGAGCGGCTGTCGGTGCGGTAGAAGCCCGAGCCCTTGAAGACCACGCCGACGGCGTTGAAGAGCTTGCGCAGCCGGCCCTCGCACTCGGGGCAGGTGGTCAGCGCGTCGTCGGAGAAGCTCTGGAACTGCTCGAAGGCGTGGCCGCACTCGGTGCAGGCGTACTGGTAGGTCGGCATCGTGTCTCCGCGTGGGTGGCGCCCGGGGGCGCGTGGAACTGTGACGGTGGGACGATCGTGGCGCTGGCACTCGGCTGCGCCGACTGCTAATCCTACGTCAGGGCAGAATGGCCGCCACCATGACCGACATCTCGACGCACAGCAACGGGCCCCGCCCCGACCCGGGCGAGGGTGCCTCGCCGGCACCCCCGGGAGGCCCCGCCGGAGCCGTGGTGCGCTTCGTGGGCGGCGCGTGGCGACGGTTCCGGGCCATGCCGCTGCCGATGCGCCTGACGTCGTACGTCGCCCTCGGGCTGGTGCTGCTGCTCGTGGTGGCCGTGGCGACCACCACCGTGCTGGTGCGCCGCCCGTTGCCGAAGACCGGCGGTGTCGTCGAGGTCGCGGGCCTCGACGGCGAGGTCGAGGTGCTGCGCGACGAGCACGGCATCGCCCAGGTCTACGCGGACACGATGGCCGACCTGGCGCGAGGCCAGGGCTACGTGCACGCCCAGGAGCGCTTCTACGAGATGGACGTGCGCCGCCACGCCACCGCCGGGCGGCTGGCCGAGCTCTTCGGCGAGGAGGCCGTCGAGAGCGACGCCTACGTGCGCACCATGGGCTGGCGCCGGGTCGCGGAGAAGGAGGTCGCCCTGCTGACCCCGGACACCCGCGCCTTCCTCGAGGCCTACGCCGACGGCGTCAACGCCTACCTCGACGACCGCGGCACCTCGAGCATCTCGGTGGAGTACACCGTGCTGCGCCTCGACGGCCTCGACTACCAGCCCGAGGAGTGGACCCCGGTCGACTCGCTGGCCTGGCTCAAGGCGATGGCCTGGGACCTGCGCGGCAACATGGACGACGAGGTCGAGCGGGTGCTGGCCGCCGACGCCGTCGGTGCCGAGCGCGCCGAGGAGCTCTTCCCGCCCTACCCCTACGACGAGGTCACCCCGATCGTCACCCAGGGCGCGGTGGTCGACCAGGTCTACGAGCAGGACGCCCGTTCCGGGCAGACCCGGCTGCCGCTGCGGCCGGGCTTCGACGCCGACCAGCGCGCCGCCCTGCGAGACGTGCGCGACGGGCTGGGGCGGATGCCCGCCTGGTTCGGCCGCGGCGAGGGCCTGGGCTCGAACTCGTGGGTGGTCGCCGGCGAGCACACCGAGTCGGGCAGCCCGCTGCTGGCCAACGACCCGCACCTGGGCACCAGCCTGCCCGGGGTGTGGATGCAGATGGGCCTGCACTGCCGCGACGTCGGCCCGGCCTGCCCGCTCGACGTCAGCGGCTTCACCTTCTCCGGGGTCCCGGGCGTCATCATCGGCCACAACGCCGACGTGGCCTGGGGCTTCACCAACCTGGGCCCCGACGTCACCGACCTGTTCGTCGAGCGGGTCGTCGACGAGGACGTGCTCCACGACGGCGAGCTGCGCCCGCTGCGGATCCGCGAGGAGGTGATCCGGGTGCGCGGTGGCCAGGACGTGCGGATCGAGGTGCGCAGCAGCAGCCACGGCCCGCTCGTCTCCGACGTCGCCGAGCAGCTCGGTGAGGTCGCCGACGTCGCGGGCGACGACCTGTCCACCTTCGTGCCCGAGGACGAGGAGGCCGCGGTCGCGCTGCAGTGGACCGCGCTGCAGCCGGGCACCACCGCCGACGCGATCCTGGCGCTCAACCTCGCCACCGACTGGGACTCCTTCCGCGCCGCGGCGGCCGACTTCGAGGCGCCGGCGCAGAACCTCGTGTACGCCGACACCACGGGCCGGATCGGCTACCAGGCCCCGGGCCGGATCCCGATCCGCAAGTCCGGCAACGACGGCAGGGTGCCCTCGGCGGGCTGGCTGCCCGAGAACGACTGGACCGGCTCCTTCGTGCCGTACGCCGCCCTGCCGAGCGTGCTCGACCCGGAGGAGGGATTCGTGGTCACCGCCAACCAGGCCGTGGTCGGCCCGCGCTACCCCTACTTCCTCACCGACGACTGGGACCGCGGCGCCCGCTCGGAGCGGATCCGCGACCTGCTCACCGACCGGATCGAGGCCGGGCCGGTCGACGCCGACGACATGCTGGAGATGCAGCTCGACACCCGCAACCCGATGGCACCGGTGCTGGTGCCGCACCTGCTCGACGTCGACCTGCCCCGCGGCTACGCCGACGACGGCCAGGAGCTGTTGGGCGACTGGGACTTCAGCCAGCCCGCCGAGGGCGAGCACTCCGCGGCGGCCGCCTACTACAACGTGGTGTGGGCCAACCTGCTCGAGCTCCTCTTCGCCGACGAGCTGCCCGGCGACCTGGCCCCCGACGGCGGGCAGCGCTGGATGGCCGTGGTCACCGACCTGCTCGACGAGCCCGACGACCCGTGGTGGGACGACCTGGTCACCGAGGAGGTCGAGCGCCGCGACGACACCCTCGAGCGCGCGATGCTGGAGGCACGCGACGAGCTGGTGCGCCGGCAGGCCCGCGACGCCGAGAGCTGGACCTGGGGCCACGTGCACCGGCTCGACCTGCGCTCGCCCACGCTGGGGGAGTCGGGGATCGCCCCGGTCGAGGCGCTGCTCAACCGCGACGACTGGGGAGTGGCGGGCGGCTCGGCGATCGTCGACGCCAGCTCGTGGGACGCCGCCGAGGGCTACACCGTCACCGCGGCGCCCTCGATGCGCCTGGTCACCAGCCCGGGCGACTGGGACGCCTCGCGCTGGATCAACCTCACCGGCGTCTCGGGGCACCCGGCCAGCGCGCACTACACCGACCAGACCGACCTGTGGGCAGCCGGCGAGACGCTGCCGTGGCTCTTCGGTGACGAGGCCGTGCGCGAGGCCACCGAGGAGCGGCTGGTGCTGCGTCCCGCCGGCTGACGCCGCAGGATCGGTGGGTCAGCCGGCCGTGGGTGGGCGGACCCGGCTGCGCGAGACCCGGACCACGCGCCCCTCCAGCGCCGCGACGCGCAGCGCGTGCGGGAAGCGGCCCGGGCCCCAGAAGCGGGCGTTGACCATCTGCGCCAGCTCCCGGACCTCCATCTCGCCGCGCTCCTCGACCGCGGCGGCGATGAGCTCGATCTCGGAGTCCAGCGCCCGCGCCGACGGCTCGTCCGGCGCCAGCGGGATCCAGGGCGAGCCCACCCCCCGACCCGGGCCGGGCCGGTAGCGGCGGCCGCCGGTGGTGCCCACCAGCTCGCGCTCGCGCCGGGTGCGGATGCGGGCCTCGCGCTCACGACGGTCGGCGTCCCCGGCGTCCCGCTCCTCCCTCTCAGCGGGCTCGGCGGGCTCGGCGGGCTCCTCGTCGGCCGTCAGTGGTGCGGCGAGGTCCTCGAGCTTGCCCTTCTCGGCCTTGACCCCGAAGAGGATCTCGACGATGCCGCCGATCGCCATCACGCCGGCGCCGATGTAGAAGGCCACCGCGACCAGGCCCCGGTCGCCGGACTCGATGAGGCGGCCGAAGAGCAGCGGTCCGGTGATGCCGCCCACCGCTGTGCCGACGGCGTAGAAGAAGGCGATCGCCAGGGCCCGGGTCTCCATCGGGAAGATCTCGCTGACCGTCAGGTACGCCGCGCTGGCGCCCGAGGAGGCGAGGAAGAACGTCACCGCGAGGATCGCCAGGAAGATCCACCGGTTGCCCTCGGCGCCGGTCAGGTAGATACCCAGCACCACGGCGACGGCCGCGGAGCCCAGGTAGGTGCCGGCGATCATCGGCTTGCGACCCACGGTGTCGAAGAGCCGGCCCAGGGTGACCGGGCCGGCGAAGTTCGCCAGCGCCCACACGATCACGAACAGCGGCACCATCCCCGAGGAGACGTCGTAGAAGCCGTTGAGCAGGGTGCCGAGGTTGAAGGTGACGCCGTTGTAGATGAAGGCCTGTCCCACGAAGAGCGCCAGGCCGAGCACGGCCCGCTTGGGGTACTTGGTGAAGGCGACCTTCGCGATCTCGCGGAAGGGGATCACCGTGCGCTGGCGCACCACCAGGGTGTCCTCGGGCTCCTCGAGCTCCTGCCCGGTCTCGCGGCGCACGTCGTCCTCGATGTCGCCGACGATCCGCTCGGCCTCCTCCTCGTGGCCGTGGATGAACAGCCAGCGCGGGCTCTCGGGGACGTGGCGGCGCACCACGAGGATCGCCAGGCCCAGGACCGCGCCGAGGCCGAAGGCGATGCGCCACCCGAGGTCGGGGGCGAAGATCGCGGTGTTGAGCAGCACCAGCGCCAGCGCCGAGCCGGCGGCCGCGCCGAGCCAGTAGGAGCCGTTGATGGTCAGGTCGACCCGGCCGCGGACCCGGGCCGGGATCAGCTCGTCGATGGCCGAGTTGATGGCGGCGTACTCGCCGCCGATGCCGGCGCCGGTGAAGAACCGGGTGAGGTAGAAGAACCAGGGTGCGGTCGCGAACGCGGTGGCGACGGTGGCCACGATGTAGACCATGAGCGTCAGCAGGAACAGCTTCTTGCGGCCGAACCGGTCGGTGAGCTGGCCGAAGAAGAGCGCCCCGAGTGTGGCGCCGACGATGTAGATCGCCGCGGCGAGGCCGATCTGGCCGGCGGAGATGTCGATGCCGCTGCCGTCCTCGGTGAGCCGGGCGGCGACGTTGCCGACCATCGTCACCTCGAGCCCGTCGAGGATCCACACCAGGCCGAGCCCGAAGACGACGCGCCAGTGGAACCTCGACCAGGGCAGCCGGTCCATCCGGGCCGGCACCTGGGTCTCGATGCGGCGCAGCTCGGCGGTGCTGCTCATCGCGCCACCTCCACCGTCACGACGCCCTGCCGGCGCTGGCGCAGCCAGCGCCACACGCGCAGCGGGAACATCCCCAGCAGCGGGGCCTTGCGGCCCAGGTCGCCGCTGGCCGGCCGGTCGAAGGCCAGCGCGTAGTGGGCGGCGGCGCGGGCCGAGGCGTACTCCTTGGAGCCGCCGGCGCCGCAGCCCCGCTCGCACGCCCAGGTCATCACCGCCCCCTCGCTGCGGAACCGGTGGCGGTGGTCCAGCAGACGGCAGGTCAGCGGCGGGGCCGGGGGCCGGGACTGGGTCGTGCTCATGTCGTGGCTCCTCTCGCGAGGCCGTCCCCCGCGGGCCGGGCGACGTGCCACCTCCGAGGACTACCCGTGGCAGGTAAAGGGACGGCTCACCCCCCTGGACGCTCGTGGGTCAGAAGCGCGTCAGGCCCGCGGGGGAGGCGGCCGCGGCCACCGGCCGGTCGTGCGGCTCGCGGGGCACGTCGAGACCGACCTCGTCGTCGTGCAGCAGCACGCAGGTGAAGGTGCCGGCCGGCACCCGCGCCAGCGCCCGGTCGTAGGACCCGCCGCCGCGGCCCAGGCGCATCCCGTCGGGCGCCACCGCGAGGCCCGGCACCAGCACGACGTCGGCGCCGGCGACCGCGTCGGGGCCCAGGCGCGCGCCGGTGGGCTCGAGCAGCCCGAGCCGGGCCGACCGCAGGTGCTCGTCGCCCTCGTGGAGGGCCCAGTCGAGGTCGCCGTCGGCCAGCAGCACCGGCAGCAGCACCCGGCGCCCGGAGGCACGCAGGGCGTCGACGAGCCTGGCGGTGCCGGGCTCGCCGCCGACCGAGACGTACGCCGCCACCGTGGCCGCACGGCGTACCTCGGGGCTGGCCAGGAGGTGCTCGGCCACGGCGTGGGCCGCCTCGGTGCGCTCGAGCAGCGGGCGCCGGCGACGGCTCGTGAGGACCCGGTCGCGCAGGGCCGTCTTGGCCGCGGCGACGGCTCTGGTGGAGGGGGTCTGCTCACCGGGCACGGGTCGAGCCTACGATCGGTGCCATGGGTTCCCCTGGCTTGCGCGCTGCCCGCGAGAAGATGAAGGCCGCCGGTGTCGACGAGGTCGCGATCGAGACGTTCGCGCACTACTACCGCCTGCTCGAGCACGGCGAGACCGGGATGATCCCCGAGTCGAGCATCGAGCCGGTCGACATGGAGTCGCTGGCCGACGTCGAGGTGGCCGACGACGTGGCCGCCGAGGCGATCACGAAGACGGTGGTCATCAAGCTCAACGGCGGGCTGGGCACCTCGATGGGCATGGACCGCGCCAAGTCGCTGCTGTGCGTGCGGCGGGGCCTGTCGTTCCTCGACATCATCGCCCGCCAGGTCCTGCACCTGCGCAAGCAGCACCGCGCGACGCTGCCGCTGGTCCTCATGAACTCCTTCCGCACCTCCGGCGACACCATGGACGCGCTGGCCCGCTACGAGGACCTCCCGGTCGAGGACCTGCCGCTGGAGTTCCTGCAGAACAAGGAGCCCAAGCTCCTGGTCAAGGACCTCTCGCCGGTCAGCTGGCCCAAGGACCCCGACCTCGAGTGGTGCCCCCCGGGCCACGGCGACCTCTACACCGCGCTGCGCGGCACCGGGCTGCTCGAGCGGATGATCGAGGCCGGCTACCGCTACGTCTTCGTCTCCAACTCCGACAACCTCGGCGCGACGCCCGACCCGCGGGTGGCCGGCTGGTTCGCCGCCTCCGGCGCGCCGTTCGCGATCGAGGCGGTGCGCCGCACCGCCTCCGACCGCAAGGGCGGGCACTTCGCCCGTCGCAAGAGCGACGGGCGGATCGTGCTGCGCGAGACCGCGCAGACCCTCGACGAGGACAAGGCGGCGCTCGGCGACCTCGACCGGCACCGCTACACCTCCACCAACAACCTGTGGTTCGACCTGCAGGCGATGAAGGACGCGCTCGACCAGCGCGAGGGCATCCTGGGCCTGCCGCTGATCAAGAACATCAAGAACGTCGACCCCGGCGACGCCTCGTCGCCGAAGGTGGTGCAGGTCGAGACCGCCATGGGTGCCGCGATCGAGGTCTTCGAGGG
>JBFGFQ010000034.1:0-18779 GCA_041579495.1 Nocardioides sp. | reverse complement strand
CGGCAGCGCCAGCACCGCGGTGGCGGCCAGCTCCTTGCGGGTGTGCGGACGCAGCGTCGCCGCGCGCCCCGGCACCACCTGGTCGACCACCAGGTCCAGCGCCCGCGCCCGCTCGGTCTCGTCCTCGACCAGCCGGGGACGCCCGATGACCACGGCGCTGCGGTAGTTCATCGAGTGGTGGAAGCCCGACCGGGCCGCCACCAGCCCGTCGAGCCGGGTGATGGTGACGCAGACCTGCCCGGCGAGCACCGGGGCCAGCCAGCCGGCGGCGACCGAGCCGTGCAGGTAGAGCGTGCCGCCGGCGTCGGGCCCGCCCGGGTCGGCGGCGTACGCCGTGGGCAGGACGAGCGGGTGCGCGTCGGCGCCCTCGCCGACGACCAGCCCCAGGTGCGCCACCAGCGCCTCGGCGAGCAGGGCGTGCAGGGCGGCGCGGTCCTCGACCATGCGGTGCCGGCCGCGGGTCGCGGTGGTGCGCTCGGTCGGCGACAGCGGTGGGACGGGCGGGACGGGTGCGGCGCTCATGCGACCATCGTGGTGACGCGAGTGGCTCTCCCACGAGGGCCACTCGGCCACCACTCCGACAGGCCACTCGATGACGACCCTCGCGCTGCGGCTCGACCGCTCCGCCCTCGCCCCCCTGGGCGTGCAGCTCGCCGACGCCGTGCGCGACCGGGTGACGGACGGCCGGCTGCGCCCCGGCGACCGGCTGCCGAGCAGCCGGGCCCTGGGCGCCGAGCTCGGCGTCGCCCGCAGCGTCGTAGAGCAGGCCTGGGCCCAGCTGGTCGCCGAGGGCTGGCTCGAGGGCCGGCACGGCTCGGGCACGTACGTCGCCGCGGGCCGCAGCAGCGCCGGACCGGCCCCCGCCCGCTCCCACGCCGCCTCGCCCCGGCCGCCGGCACCGGTGCGCCTCGACACCGGCACCCCCTGGATCGACCCGCGCCACCGCGCGCTGTGGCGGCGGGCCTGGCGCGACGTCGCGGCCGGCACCCCGCCGCGGGGGTACGACGACCCCCGCGGGCTGCCCGAGCTGCGCGTCGAGCTGGCGGCCCGGCTGACCCGCACCCGCGGCCTGGACGTCGACCCCGACGACGTGCGCGTCACCTCCGGCACCACCGACGGGCTCCGGCACCTGCTGGGCGCCCTCGCGCCCGGGCCGGTCGGGGTGGAGGACCCCGGCTACCGGGCCGCGGTGGCGACGGTGGAGGCGGCCGGGCGCCGGGTCGTCGACCTGCCGCCCGGCGCGGCCGGCGCCGACCTGCGGGGTCTCGCAGCGGCGTACGTGACGCCGGCGCACCAGCACCCGCTCGGGCTCACCATGCCGGGCGCGCAGCGGCTGGCGCTGCTGGCCGCGGCCGCCGAGGCCGGCGCGGTGGTCGTCGAGGACGACTACGACTCGGAGTTCCGCTACGACGTGGCGCCGATCCCCGCGCTCGCCAGCCTCGACCGGGAGCGGGTGGCCTACCTGGGCACCGCCAGCAAGTCGGTCTCGCCGAGCCTGCGCCTGGGGTGGCTGGTGCCACCGCCGGCGCTCGGCGCGCGCATAGACGACCTGCGCGCCCGCACCCACGACGCGGCACCCTGGCCGGTGCAGCGCGCCTACCTCTCGCTGCTGCGTGAGGGGTACGTCGACCGCGTGGTCCGCTCGGCGCGGCGCACCTACGCGGCCCGCGCGGCGCGGGTGGTCGAGGCGCTGGGCGCCCACCTCGACGGACCGGTCGCCGGCATGTACGCCACCGTGCCGCTGCCGGCGGCGACCGCCCGGCGGGCGCGCGGGGCGGCGCGGCGGGCCGGCTTCGACGTGCCGCTCCTCGACGACTACTGCCGCTCTGCCGGCCTCAGCGGGCTGGTGCTCGGCTTCGGCGGCTGCACCGACGCCGAGCTGGACCACGCCCTGGCGGTCGTCGCGGCCGCCCTGGACCCCTCCGGGCCCGGGGCCGGCGCGGTCGGGTGACCCGGCCCTACCCCCGCTCGGCCTCGTACGCCGCGTAGGCCGCGGCCCGCTCGCTCTCGATCTTGCGCCCCAGGAGGACGGCGGTGCCCCAGAGCAGGGCGAAGACGCCGCCGAGGAAGAACATCAGCGGGATCACGAAGCCCAGGGCGACGGCGGCGCCCTGCACGACCCAGCCCGCGGTGTAGGCCCACTCCGAGCGCAGCATCCCGGCCAGCAGCAGGCACACCACGGCCAGGCCCAGGCCGATGAGCAGCGCCAGCCAGGTCGGCACGTCGGTCAGCGAGACCATCACCGGCGTGGTCAGGCCGAGGGTGATGGCCTCGAGCGACAGGATCGCGGCGCACATGCCGCGGCGGGGCGAGCGCTTCACGACGGGTCCTCCTCGCGGGGGGTGCCGGGCGCGCGGCGCCCACGGGTCAGCAGGGTGCGGGCCTCGCCCGCGGTGACGACCGAGCCGGTGACCAGCACCGCCCCGGAGCCGATGGAGGAGCCCACCGCCTCGCCGGCCTCGGCGAGCGCGGCGGCGGCGTCGATGGCGTCGACCAGGCGCGGCACGACGCTGACGCGGTCCTCGCCGAAGACCTCGGTCGCGGTCTCGGCCAGGGCCTCGGCCGGCATCGCGCGGTCGGAGGAGTTCTGGGTGCACACCACGTGGGCCAGGTGCGGCTCGAGGGCGACCAGCAGCCCCTCGGCGTCCTTGTCGCCCATCACCCCGAGCACGCCGATGAGCGGCTCGAAGGCGAAGGAGTCCTCGAGCGCGGCGCCGATGGCCTCGGCACCGTGCGGGTTGTGGGCGGCGTCGAGCACCACGGTGGGGCTGCGGCGCACCACCTCGAGGCGTGCGGGCGAGGTGACCTCGGCGAACGCCGCGCGCACCAGCTCGGCGTCGAGCGCCTGCGCGTCGGGCCCGGACGCGGCGAACGCCTCGACCGCGGCCAGCGCGACGGCGGCGTTCTGGGCCTGGTGGGCGCCGTACAGCGGCAGGAACACGTCGTCGTAGCGGGCGCGCAGGCCCTGCAGCGAGAGCATCTGCCCGCCGACCGCGGGGCTGCGCGAGACGACGCCGAACTCCAGGCCCTCGCGGGCCACCGTGGCGCCGACCTCCGCGGCGCGCGCCGTCAGCACCGCGCCGGCCTCGGCGTCCTGCTGGGCGAGCACGACCGTCGAGCCGGCCTTGATGATGCCGGCCTTCTCGTGGGCGATGGCCTCGGTGGTGCCGCCGAGGTAGCGCGCGTGGTCGACCGCGATCGGCAGCACCACCGCGACGTCGGCGTCGGCGACGTTGGTGGCGTCCCACGAGCCGCCCATGCCGACCTCGACGACCGCGACGTCGACGGGAGCGTCGGCGAAGGCGGCGTAGGCCATCCCGACCACGGTCTCGAAGAACGACAGCGGGTGCGGCTGGTCGTCGTCGACCAGGTGCGTGTACGGCGCCACGTCGTTGAAGGCGCGCACGAAGGCCTCGTCGTCGAGGGGCTCGCCGTCGACGCTGATCCGCTCGTTCATCGTCTCGACGTGGGGGCTGGTGAAGCGCCCGGTGCGCAGCTCGAGGGCACGCAGCAGCGCGTCGATCATCCGCGAGGTCGACGTCTTGCCGTTGGTACCGGTCAGGTGGACCATCCGGAACGAGCGCTGCGGATCGCCGAGCAGCTCGAGGAACGCCTCGATGCGGTCCAGCGAGGGCTCCAGCCGGGTCTCGGGCCAGCGGGAGAGCAGGGCGTCCTCGACCTCGCTGAAGGTCTCGGCGGCGCGGGGCACGACGGGCTGGTCGTCTGACGGTGCGGGTGTGTCACTCATGTCCGGTCCAGTCTAGGGACGCGACCCTCTTGACCCCGACTCTGTAACACGTTCTAGTTCTGGACATGCGGACGACGGTGGCGCTGGTGACCGAGCAGGGCGGCGACTTCGAGCTGGCGGAGGTCGAGCTCGACGACCCTCGCGACGACGAGGTGCTGGTGCGGATCGTGGCCACCGGCCTGTGCCACACCGACCTGACGATGCGCCACTTCCTGCCGCCCGAGATGTTCCCCCACGTCTTCGGCCACGAGGGCGCCGGCGTGGTCGAGGCCGTCGGTCCCGCCGTCGAGGGCATCGCGGTGGGCGACCACGTCGTGCTGTCCTTCCGCTCCTGCCGCGACTGCCCCCCGTGCCGCGAGGGCGACGTCGGCTACTGCGAGCAGTCGCTGCTGCTCAACTACATGGGCATGCGTCCCGACGGCTCGACCACCCTCACCCGCGACGGCGCACCGGTCCTCGGCTCGTTCTTCGGCCAGTCCAGCCTGGCGCGGCACGCGATCGCGCACCCCGACAACTGCGTCGTGGTCGACCCGGCCACCGACCTGGTGGTGGCCGCGCCCTACGGGTGCGGGTTCCAGACCGGCGCCGGCACCGTGCTCAACGTGCTGCGGCCGCGCGCCCGCGACTCCCTGGCGGTGTACGGCGCCGGCGCGGTCGGGCTCGCCGCCGTGGCGGCCGCGGTGGCCGAGGGGGTCGGCACCGTGCTCGCGGTCGACCTCGTGGCCGAGCGGCTCAAGGAGGCCGAGCGCCTCGGGGCGACCACCGTCGACGCGAGCGGGCTCGAGGCGGCCGAGGTGGTCGCGAGGGTCAAGGAGCTCACCGGCGGCGCCGGGTCGACGTACGCCGTCGACACCACCGCCGTGCCCGCCGTGGTCAAGCAGGCCCAGCAGGCCCTGGCGACCCGCGGCACCCTGGTCGCGCTCGGCCTGGGCCCCGAGGAGTACCACCTCGACGCGATCGACCTGCTGCAGGGCGGCAAGCGGGTGATGTCGTCGATCGAGGGCGACTCCGACCCCCAGGAGATGGTGCCCCGGCTGCTGGCGCTGCGCGAGGCCGGCTGCTTCGACCTCGACGACCTGGTGACCACCTACCCCTTCGAGCGGATCAACGACGCGGTCGCCGACGTGCTGGCCGGGCGGGTCGTCAAGCCGGTGCTGGTGTGGTGACGGGCGGCGCGAGCCGCAGGTTCGCGGTGTCGGTGACCGCCTCGTAGCCCAGGGCCTGGTAGATCCGGTTCGACACCGGGTTGGCCTGGTCGGTGAAGAGCGTGGGCCGGGCGCCCTCGTCGAGGACGGCGCGGCTCAGGTGGGCGACCAGCGCGCTGGCGTAGCCGTGGCCGCGGTGCTCGCCCGGGGTGTAGACGGGACCGATGCGCGACACCCCGAAGCGGGCCGGGGTGCGGGCGCTGAAGTGCACCGGCGCGCCGTCGACCTCCCAGACCCACACCAGGCCGCTCTCGAGCCGGGCGCGGGTCCACTCGCGGTCGAGGTGCTCGTCGGGCTCGGGGGCACGCCCGGCCTGCTCGTCGGCGTCGGCCGAGAAGGCGGCCGCCCACCCGGCCACCAGGTCGAGGTCGCCGGGTCCCGCCGGCCGGGCCCGGCCGCGCACCGGGCGGTGCTCGACCGGGGTGCGCAGCTCGAAGAGCCGCAGGTGCTCGTGCACGTACGCCGTCGTCCCGCGCAGGCGCGCCAGCTCGTCCATGAACACCCCCACCGACGGCAGCGCACCGTTGGCGGCGGTGACCCCGTGGCCGCCGTCGTGCACCCAGCGCGCGAGCGCCACGGCGGCGGGCCCGGGCATCGTGTGCACCCACATCGGGTGCGGGACGAAGGGGGCCGTGCGCATGGCGACCCCGACCACCTCCCCGCCGGCCTCCCTGTCGGCCTCCCCGTCCGCCAGCACGCTGACCCACCACTGCGGGTGCGCGGGCGCGGGGGCGCCGCTCTCGAGCACCCCGTGGGCCGAGCCGGCCAGGACCGTGGCCAGCACCGGCTCGCGCGCCAGGTGAGCGCCCGCCCGGGCGAGGAACGCGGCGGGGTCGTGGGTGCTCTCGAAGCGGTAGGACGTCACGGGCGCACGCTAGGGGCTCCCGGGTCGGCCCCGCACGCCGGTTCGGCGCGGCATGCGGGTTCGCACCCGCCGAGCGGGCCCTCATAGGATTCCCCCCATGACCGAGACCACACAGCAGGCCACCGACACGACGAGCACCGACGCGCGTGCCCTCGTCGTACCGGACAAGCCGGCGCTCGAGGGTCTCGAGTCGACCTGGGCGGCGCGCTGGAAGGAGCAGGACACCTACGCCTTCGACCGCACCCAGCCGCGCGAGAACGTCTACTCGATCGACACTCCCCCGCCCACCGTCAGCGGCAGCCTGCACGTGGGCCACGTCTTCTCCTACACCCACACCGACCTGGTCGCGCGCTACCAGCGCATGCAGGGCAAGTCGGTCTTCTACCCGATGGGCTGGGACGACAACGGCCTGCCCACCGAGCGCCGGGTGCAGAACTACTACGGCGTGCGCTGCGACCCCTCGCTGCCCTACGAGGCCGACTTCACCCCGCCGGCCAAGCCCGACCCCAAGAAGCAGGTGCCGGTCAGCCGGCCCAACTTCATCGCCCTGTGCGAGGAGCTCGTCGCCCAGGACGAGGAGGTCTTCGAGTCGCTGTGGCGCACCCTGGGTCTCTCGGTCGACTGGGCGCAGCACTACACGACGATCGGGCCCAAGGCGCAGACCGTCAGCCAGCGCGCGTTCCTGCGCAACTTCGCCCGCGGCGAGGCCTACCTCCAGGAGGCGCCCACGCTGTGGGACGTCACCTTCCAGACCGCCGTCGCGCAGGCCGAGCTCGAGGCGCGCGAGTACGCCGGCGCCTACCACCGCGTGGCCTACCACGCCCCCGACGGCACCCCGGTGCACGTCGAGACCACCCGCCCCGAGCTGATCCCCAGCGTCGTGGCCCTGATCGCGCACCCCGACGACGAGCGCTACCAGCCGCTCTTCGGCAGCACCGTGACCTCCCCCGTCTTCGGCGTCGAGGTGCCGGTGCTGGCGCACCCGGGCGCCGAGATGGACAAGGGCGCCGGCATCGCCATGTGCTGCACCTTCGGCGACCTCACCGACGTCACCTGGTGGCGCGAGCTCGACCTGCCGGTGCGCACGGTGATCGGCCGCGACGGCCGCTTCACCCGCGAGACCCCGTCCTGGCTCGAGGCCGCCGAGGAGTCCTACCAGCGCCTGGCCGGCAAGACGACGTTCTCGGCGCGCGAGGAGATGGTCGCGATGCTGCGCGAGGTCGGCGACCTCGACGGCGACCCCAAGCCCACCCAGCGGATGGCGAACTTCTTCGAGAAGGGCGACAAGCCGCTCGAGATCGTCGCGACCCGGCAGTGGTACCTGCGCAACGGCGGGCGCGACGGCGACCTGCGCGACGAGATGCTGGCCCGCGCCGACGAGATCACCTGGCTGCCGGCGCACATGAAGCACCGCTACGACAACTGGGTCGGCGGCCTCAACGGCGACTGGCTGATCTCGCGCCAGCGCTTCTTCGGCATCCCCTTCCCGGTCTGGTACCCGCTCGACGCCGAGGGCGAGCCCGACTACGAGCACCCGCTGTTGCCGACCGAGGCCGAGCTGCCGGTCGACCCGTCCACCGACGCCCCGCGCGGGTACGACGAGGCGCAGCGCAACCAGCCCGGCGGATTCATCGGCGACCCCGACGTGATGGACACCTGGGCCACCTCGTCGCTGACCCCGCAGATCGCCGGCGGCTGGGAGGACGACCCCGACCTGTTCGAGCGGGTCTTCCCGATGGACCTGTGCACCCAGGGCCACGACATCATCCGCACCTGGCTCTTCAGCCGGGTGGTGCGCGCGCACCACGAGCACGGCCGCACGCCGTGGACGCACGCGATGCTCTCGGGCTGGATCCTCGACCCCGACCGCAAGAAGATGTCGAAGTCCAAGGGCAACGTGGTCGTGCCGACCGAGATCCTCGAGAAGTTCGGCGCCGACGCGGTGCGCTGGCGCGCGGCGATGGCCCGCCCCGGTCTCGACTCCCCCTTCGACGAGGCCCAGATGAAGGTCGGGCGCCGCCTGGCCATGAAGGTCCTCAACGCCTCGAAGTTCGTGCTGGGCAACGTGGGCGCGACCTCGTGCAACGCCTTCGAGGTCTCCGAGCCGGTCGACTGCGCGCTGCTGGGCCGCCTGGCCCTGGTGGTGCGCAAGGCCACCGAGTCCTTCGACGCCTACGACTACACCAGCGCCCTGGAGTCGGTGGAGAAGTTCTTCTGGGAGTTCTGCGACGACTACCTCGAGCTGGTCAAGGAGCGCGCGTACGCCGAGGACGGCGGCGCGGCCACCGCGTCGGCCAAGGCCACGCTGGCCATCGCCCTGCAGGTGCAGCTGCGGCTGCTGGCGCCGTTCCTGCCCTACGTGACCGAGGAGGTCTGGTCGTGGTGGCAGGAGGGCTCGATCCACCGCGCCTCCTGGCCCACCGAGATCGACCTGGGCTCCGCGGCCGCCGCCGACCCGGTGGTCGTCGAGGCCGTCGCGGCCGCCCTGGCGGGCATCCGCGGCGCCAAGTCGCAGGCCAAGGTCTCGATGCGCGCCGAGCTGGGCCGCGTCGAGGTCTCCGGCCCCGAGGCGCTGGTGCGCGCGGCCGAGCAGGCCGCCGACGACCTGCGCCGCACCGGACGCATCGTGGGTGAGCTGGTCTTCACCGTCGACGCCTCGGCCGGCGAGCTCGCCGTGGCCGCCGAGCTCGCGCCGGTCGACCAGGACTGACCAGGGCCCACCAGCCGCACCGCGCACGACGACAGCGCCCCCGCCCGGTTCCGGTCGGGGGCGCTGCTGCGTGGTGCGGGGGCCTGGGGTCAGGCCGACTTCTTCTTCTTCGTCTCGCTCTCGCGCAGCACCAGCTCGGGGGCCTGCTCGCCCGCGACCACCTCGGCGTTGAGGACGACCTTGGCGACGTCGCCGCGCGAGGGGACGTCGTACATCACCTGGAGCAGGACCTCCTCGATGATGGCGCGCAGACCGCGGGCGCCGGTGCCGCGCTCCATCGCCTTGTCGGCGATCGCGTCGATGGCCTCGCTGGTGAACTCGAGCTCGACGCCGTCGATCTCGAAGAGCTTCTGGTACTGCTTGACCAGCGCGTTGCGCGGCTCGGTGAGGATCTGCACCAGCGCGGGACGGTCGAGCTTGGAGACGCTGGCGATCAGCGGCAGCCGGCCGATGAACTCGGGGATCAGGCCGAACTTGGTCAGGTCCTCGGGACGCACCAGGGCCAGCAGGTCGTCCTCGGTGCGGTCGGCCTCCTTGCGGACCTCGGCGGTGAAGCCGAGGGTCTTCTTGCCGACCCGCTGCTCGATGATGTGCTCGAGACCGGCGAAGGCACCACCCACCACGAAGAGGATGTTGGTGGTGTCGATCTGGATGAACTCCTGGTGCGGGTGCTTGCGACCGCCCTGCGGCGGCACCGAGGCGGTGGTGCCCTCGATGATCTTCAGCAGCGCCTGCTGCACGCCCTCGCCGGAGACGTCGCGCGTGATCGAGGGGTTCTCCGCCTTGCGGGCCACCTTGTCGATCTCGTCGATGTAGATGATGCCGGTCTCGGCCTTCTTGACGTCGTAGTCGGCGGCCTGGATCAGCTTGAGCAGGATGTTCTCGACGTCCTCGCCGACGTAGCCGGCCTCGGTGAGCGCGGTCGCGTCGGCGATCGCGAAGGGGACGTTGAGCATCCGGGCCAGGGTCTGGGCCAGGTAGGTCTTGCCGCAGCCGGTCGGGCCGATCACCAGGATGTTGGACTTGGCGACCTCGACGACCTCGTCCTTGGCGTGCTTGCCGCCGCTGGGCGCGAGGCCCGCCTGGACCCGCTTGTAGTGGTTGTAGACCGCCACCGCCAGCGACTTCTTGGCCTGCTCCTGGCCGATCACGTAGGAGTTGAGGAAGTCGAAGATCTCGCGCGGCTTGGGCAGCTCGCCCATGCCGACCTCGGTGCCCTCGCTCAGCTCCTCCTCGATGATCTCGTTGCACAGGTCGATGCACTCGTCGCAGATGTAGACGCCGGGTCCGGCGATGAGCTTCTTCACCTGCTTCTGCGACTTGCCGCAGAACGAGCACTTCAGCAGGTCTCCGCCGTCACCGATCCGTGCCACCGGGTCACCCTCCTCGATCACCTCGGACGAACGGGACGCCCGGGTCGTGCTGCTTCTCGAAATGCCGATCTGGTCGAAGGTACTCCCCGGACCCGTCCCCGTGGGTCAGGACACGGGGAGTCCCCCTCGTTGTGTGGACCTCAGGTGAGGGCCGGCGCCTTCAGCGACTCGAGGACCGAGTCGATCAGGCCGTACTCCACCGCCTGCTCGGCCGTGAGGATCTTGTCGCGCTCGATGTCGCGGCTGACCTCCTCGACCGGACGGCCGGAGTGGTCGCTGATCATCTTCTCGAGCAGCTCGCGCATCCGGAGGATCTCGTTGGCCTGGATCTCGATGTCGGAGGTCTGGCCGAACGTGCCCTCGGTGTAGGGCTGGTGGATCAGGATGCGGCTGTTGGGCAGGCCCATCCGCTTGCCCGGGGTGCCCGCGGCCAGCAGGATCGCCGCGGCCGAGGCCGCCTGGCCCAGGCACACCGTGCGCACGTCGGGCTTGATGAAGTTCATCGTGTCGTAGATCGCCGTCAGCGCGGTGAAGGAGCCACCGGGGCTGTTGATGTAGATGCTGATCTCCTGGTCGGGGTTCATCGACTGCAGGCACAGCAGCTGCGCGATGACCGCGTTCGCGACGTCGTCGGAGATCGGCGTCCCGAGGTAGATGATGCGCTCCTCGAAGAGCTTCGCGTAGGGGTCGATGCGGCGCACGCCGTAGGAGGTGCGCTCTTCCCACTGCGGGATGTAGTAGTTCATGGTGTGCGGTGCTCCCGTCACTTCGTGTGGGCCGGACGGCCGTCGTCGGCCGCCTCGCGAGCGCTCTTGATGACCTGGTCGACGAGGCCGTAGTCCTTGGCCTGGTCGGCGGTGAACCAGCGGTCGCGGTCGGCGTCGGCGACGACCTGCTCGATCGGCTGGCCGGTGTGCTCGGCGATCAGGTCGAGCAGCACCTTCTTGATGTGCAGCGACTGCTGGGCCTGGATCTTGATGTCGGAGGCCGAGCCGCCCATGCCCGAGGAGGGCTGGTGCATCATGATCCGCGCGTGCGGCAGGGCGTAGCGCTTGCCCTTGGTGCCGGCGCACAGCAGGAACTGGCCCATCGAGGCGGCCAGACCCATGCCGACGGTGGCCACGTCGTTGGGGATGTAGTTCATGGTGTCGTAGATCGCCATGCCGGCGTCCACGGAGCCACCCGGGGAGTTGATGTGCAGGAAGATGTCCGCCTCGGGGTCCTCCGCCGAGAGCAGCAGCAGCTGCGCGCAGATCGCGTTGGCGTTCTGGTCGCGCACCTCGGAGCCGAGGAAGACGATCCGCTCGCGGAGCAGTCGCTGGTAGATGTGGTCGTCGAGGACGTTGAGCCCGCCGCCACCACCCATCCAGTGGTCGGAGGCGGTGTCGCGGCCTGCGGGGCTGGAGTTCTGGTTCACGTCGCCGACACTAGCCCGAAGCACGGACAGTTCCACGGGCAACCCCGCCCTGTTCGCCGACAGCGGATTTCGCTCCCGCGCCGGTTCAGTCCAGCCACCGGCGCAGGGCCTGCAGCACCTCGGGGTGGTTGAGCAGGTCGAAGTGGCCGGCGCCGCCGACGTGCAGCACCGTGGCGCCCGGGAACAGCTCACGACCGCCGCGGTCGCGGCCGTACGCCGAGCGCGGGCGCACCAGCAGGTCGCCGACCACCTGGCCCACGGGGTGCCGCTCGGCGGCGCTCAGGGTGGCCGCCACCAGCCGGTAGCGGGCGTGCGGCAGCGGCGGCACGTCCTCGGCGAGCCCGGCCACCAGGTCGTGCACACCGACCGAGCGCCAGTCCAGCAGCCGACCGAACGCCGCGGTCTCCGGGAGCAGCGACAGGCCCCTGCTGCCGTGCCCGATCCCCTGCGCGACCGGGGCGCCGAGGTGCGGGGTGCCGAGGGTGACCACGTCGCTGACCAGCCGGGTCCACGGCGCCCCGGTGCCGTCGGCGCCGACGGCCACGGCCCCGGCCGCGCGCATCACCAGCCCGCCCATCGAGTGGCCCACCAGCGCGACCCGGGTGACCTCCACCGGCCAGTGGTCGACGACCTGCTGCAGCAGCGAGGTCAGCGCCGCGCCGTTCTCGCGCAGCGAGAGCCCGGTGTTGGCACGCACGTGCACGGGGGTCCAGCCGCGCGCGGCCAGGTCGTCGGCGTACGTCGTGCCGGTGCGCTCGCGGTGCCGGCTCCAGTAGGCCTCGTTCTCGCACAGCCCGTGCAGCAGCACCACGACCCGGTCGGTGGCGGCGGGGAAGGCCGCGGCCAGCCCGGCCGCGTCGGGGACCACGTCGCGGCCCTGGTGGCGCACCGCCGTGGTGATCGCCATCCGGGGCCGCTCGCGCACGAGCCGGTCGCCGATGAGCCCGTTGACCGCGGAGCTGACGAAGCGGCCGCGGGGGGTCGCCTCGAGCCGTGGCCCGGCCCCGGTGGCGGCGGCCGCGTCGAGCCCCCGGGAGGCCGCGCGCAGCCCCAGGCCGAGGCCGCCGTACACGGCACCGGCGATGCCGCGGTGCGCGGTCTCGACGACACCCGGGCCGGAGCCCGTCAGTCGCCGCCCCACGCCGTGGACGCGGTCGAGCCAGGCGGTGTGGGTGTCGCGCACGCTGCGCACGACCAGGCCGTCGGCGACCTCGCAGGCCAACGAGGCCAGGTCGAGCAGGCCGGGCCCGGCGGGTGCGGCGGGTGCGTGGGCGGCGGTCGTCATGGACCCCAGCCTAGCGCCTCAGTGGACGCCCGTGCACTCAGATCGGGACGAGCCCGGAACGCCACGACCCGCCCGAGCGCTGCTCGGGCGGGTCGCGGTCGAGGTGCGTCAGGCTCAGGCCTGGGCGTCCTCGGTGTCGCTCTCGGCCTCGGCAGCATCCCCGGCCTCGGGGGCCTCGGGGGCCTCGGGGGCCTCGGCGGCCTCCGGCTCCTCGGCGGGCTGCTCCATGATGGTGCCGTCGGGCTGCAGGTTCTTCAGCTCCAGCACGTTGCCCGAGGCGTCCTTGACGGTCGCCGACTCCACCAGCACCGCCAGCGCCTTGCCGCGCAGGATCTCCTGCACCAGCTCGGGGATGTGGTTGTGCTCGAACATGTGGTTCGCGAACTCCTGCGGGTCCTGGCCGGACTGCTGGGCGCGACGGATCAGGTGCTGGGAGAGCTCCTGCTGGTCGACGCCGAGCTCCTCCTTCTTCGCGATCTCGTCGAGCAGGAACTGCGCGGCGACGGCGTCGCGGACCCGGCGGTCGAGCTCGGCCTCGAACTCCTCCTGGGTCTGCTCCTCGTCCTCGAGGTACTTCTCCATCGTGATGCCGGCCATCATCAGCTGCTGCTCGATGTTCTGGCGGCGCGCGTTGAGCTCGTCGGTGACCATGGTCTCCGGCAGCGGGACGCTGATCTTCTCGAGAAGGGCCTCGAGCACCGCGTCGCGGGCCTCGGCGGCCTGCTCGAGGCGCTTGCCGTTGGCCAGGCGCGAGCGCACGTCGGCGACGAGCTCCTCGGAGGTGTCGAACTCGGAGGCCAGCTGGGCGAACTCGTCGTCGAGCTCGGGCAGCTCCTGCTCCTGGACCTGGCTGACCGAGACGGCCACCTCGACCTCCTCGCCGACGAGGTCGCCGCCGACGAGCTGGGAGGTGAAGGTCTTGTCGTCGCCGGCCTTCATGCCGACCAGCGCGTCGTCGAGGCCGTCGATCATGCCGCCCTTGCCGACCTGGTAGCTCATGCCGGTCACCTCGGCGCCCTCGAGCACCTCGCCGTCCTTCATGGCCTTGAGGTCGAGCACGACGAAGTCGCCGTCGGCGGCGGCGCGCTCGACGTCGGCGAGGGTGCCGAAGCGCTCACGCAGCGCCTGGACCTGCTCGTCGACGTCCTCGTCGGAGATCTCGATGTCCTCGACCTGGGCCTCGAGGCCCTCGTAGGCCGGGAGGTCGATCTGGGGCTTGACGTCGACCTCGGCGGTGAACTCGATGTGGTCGTTGTCCTCGAGCTTGGTGACCTCGATCTCGGGCTGCGCGAGCGGCTCGAGCGAGTTCTCCTGCAGGGCCTCGACGTACTTCTTCGGGAGCGCGTCGTTGATGGCCTGGTCGAGGACCGCGCCGCGGCCGACCTGGCGGTCGATGACCATCGGCGGCACCTTGCCCCGACGGAAGCCGGGGACGTTGATCTGCTGGGCGATCGCCTTGTAGGCCGCGTCGAGGCTCGGCTTGAGCTCCTCGAAGGGCACCTCGACGGTCAGCTTGGCCCGGGTCGGGCTCAAGGTCTCGACGGCGCTCTTCACAGGGTGTCTCCTCATGGTTCGGTGGGTGTGTCGGCACAGGTGGTTCGCAGTAGGACGTCGGGGCGACAGGACTCGAACCTGCGGTCTCCTGCTCCCAAAGCAGGCGCGCTAGCCACTACGCTACGCCCCGCCAAAGCGCCCCCTCCGGCTCGCGTCGCGAGGCCGCCGAGGGCTCCTTGGAGCGGATGACGGGAATCGAACCCGCGTAGCCAGTTTGGAAGACTGGGGCTCTACCATTGAGCTACATCCGCACGCACGGGGGCTCCGCCCCCGTGTACCCCCGGACCGTGGTGACGGCGGGTGCGCAGGCGGCGGGTCCCCTGGACCCCCGAATCGTGCCACACGGCCGGGGCCGCGCCACAACCGGCGCCGGGGCCGGGAGGCCGTGACCGGCCGCTCAGCGGCGGTGCACGACCACCATCGCGCGGTCGTCGTCGGGCGAGCCCAGCGAGGAGACCAGCCGCTCGGCGGAGCCGACGAAGCTGCCGCGCAGCAGCGTCTCGGCCTGCCCGAGCATCCGGTCGAGGCCCATCTCGATGTCGCGGCGCGGACGCTCGACCATGCCGTCGGTGTAGAGGAGCACCGCGTCGCCGTGGCCCAGCACGCCCTCGGCAGCCTCGAAGTCGGCGTCGTCGACCAGGCCCAGGACCGGCCCGGCGCTGGGCAGCACGGCCCACCGGCCCGAGCCGGAGTGCCGCTGGACCGCGGGCGGGTGGCCGGCGCTGCGCACCGAGAAGTGCCCGGTGGCCAGGTCGAGGGAGAGGTGCACCGCGGTCGCGAAGCCCTCGTCCCAGCCCTGCCGCATCAGGTAGCCGTTGGCGGCGGGCAGGAAGTCCGGCGGGTCGAGCGCGCCGAGCATGCCGCCGAAGGCACCGGAGAGCAGCAGTGCTCGGGTGCCGGCAGCGTCGCCCTTGCCCGAGACGTCGACGACCACCACCTCGAGCCGGGTGTCGTCGTCGAGCACCGTGGCCACCAGGAAGTCGCCCGCGAACGGGGTGCCCGAGGCCGAGCGCAGCGCCGACTCGACGTGCCAGCCGCCGGGCAGGACCGGGATGCCGCCCTGGTTGAGCAGGCGGTCGCGCAGGTCGACGAACATCGACTCACCGGTGTTGCCGGCCACGCCCAGGCTCGAGCGGCGGCGCGCGGTGACCAGCACGATCGCGAGCATCAGCGACTCGATCACGGTCACGGCCACGATGCGGTCGGTGATCTCGTCCTGCAGCCACAGGGTGAGCCCGATCATCGCCGCGATCCACGCCACGAACCACGGCAGCTGGCGTGGGTTGAGCACCAGGCTGCCCAGCAGCAGCGGCACCATCAGCGCCGTGATCGGGAAGACCACCGGCGCCAGGGCCACCCCCAGCACCAGGCCGGCGGCGATCAGGCCGAGCACGACGGCCGTGCGGAAGCGCCGGATCCGACCGCGGCGCCAGAGCAGCCGGAGCCGGTCCATCCCGGCTGCCGCGGCCCCCGGCGGGGAGTGGTCGAACACCGCGCTCATGGTCCGTCCCTCCCCGGTGGTGGCGTTCATCGTAGGGCCCGGGAGCGGAACGTGGGCTGGCACCGGCTGCACCAGAAGAGGTTGCGCCCCGCCATCTCCGCGGTGCGCACCGCGCGACCGCAGACCAGGCAGGGCTGTCCGGTGCGGCGGTAGACGTAGACCTCGCCGCCGTGGTCGTCGCGCCGCGGCGCGCGACCCATCGCCTCGGGCTCGTGCTCGGGTCGCACCGTGTCGATGCGCCCGGTGCGCACACCCTCGGTCATCAGCACCACGAGGTCGTCCCACACCGCCCGCCACTGCCCCACCCGCAGGGTGCGCCCCGGGCGCTGCGGGTCGAGGCGGTGCCGGAAGAGGACCTCGGCGCGGTAGACGTTGCCCACGCCGGCCAGCACCGACTGGTCCATCAGCAGGGCCCCGATGGGAGTGCGGCTGCGCCGGATCCGCTCCCACGCCAGGTCGGGCTCGGCGTCGGCGCGCAGCGGGTCGGGTCCCTGGCGCTCCAGCACCGCGTCGCGCTGGGCGCCGGTCAGCAGCTCGCAGGCGGTCGCCCCGCGCAGGTCGGCGTACGCACGGCCGCGGTGGTCGTCGGCCACCAGGCGCATCCGCACCTGCCCGACCGGGGCGGGCACGTCGTCGACGTCGGCGTGCACGTCGAGCTTGCCGTAGAGCCCGAGGTGCACGTGCACCCACCGCTCGTCGGGGAAGGCGAGGAACAGGTGCTTGCCCCAGGCCTCCGCGTGCTCGACGACCTGCCCGTCGAGCTGCCCGGCCGAGGCCTCGAAGCGGCCCTGGGGGCTGGAGACGGCGACGCGGCGCCCGGCGAAGGCAGCACCCAGGTGACCGGCGAGCCGGTGGAGGGTGTGCCCCTCAGGCATCGGTCCCCTCGTCGGGGCCCAGGCCGCGCGCCGACTCCGGCAGCGGCGGCAGCACCGACGTCTCGTCGTACGACGTGAGCTGGCCGATGCGGCGCACGTGCCGCTCGTCGCCGCTGAACGGCTCGGCCAGGAAGACCTCGACGAAGCGCGTCATGTCCTCGAGGCTGTGCATCCGACCGCCGACGGAGACCATCTGCGCGTCGTTGTGGTCGCGGGCGAGCCGGGCGGTCTCCTCCGACCAGGCCAGGGCGCAGCGGATGCCCTCGACCTTGTTGGCGGCCATCTGCTCGCCGTTGCCGGACCCGCCGATCACCACGCCCATGGAGTCCTGGCCGGCCGCGCGCTCGCGGGCCACGGCCTCGGCGGCACGCAGGCAGAAGACGGGGTAGTCGTCGAGGGCGTCGTAGACGAAGGGGCCGTGGTCGACGGGCTCGTAGCCGTGCTCGGTGAGCCAGGCGACGAGGTGGGCCTTGAGGTCGAGTCCGGCATGGTCGGAGCCCAGGTGCACGCGCATGGCGGGATCATCCCAGAGTCCGTCGGGCGGCTCGGTTCAGGGGTACATGGCCAGGAACGCCGCCACCTGCCGCGTCATCGGCTCGGCGGCGTCGAAGACCTCGGGGTGGCGCCAGAAGCCGTGCACCTGGCCCAGGTAGCGGGTGGCGACCACCGCGACGCCGGCGTCGGCCAGCAGCGCGCCGAGGTGCTCGCCCTCGTCGCGCAGCGGGTCGTGCTCGGCGGTGGTGACCAGCGTCGGCGGCAGGGTCCACAGCCGGTCGGAGCGCAGCGGGGCGAGGTCGGGGTCGTCCAGGTCGGTGGCGGTGGCGGCGTACTGCTCCCAGTACCACTTCGCCTCGCGCGGGTCGAAGCCGTCGGCGGCGGTGCGGTAGCTGTCGTAGGAGCCCTCGGGGTCGAGGAAGGGGTAGATCAGCGCGAGCGCCCGGAACCGGCCGGGGTGGCGCAGCGCGGCGACCAGCGCGAGGTTGGCGCCGGCGCTGTCGCCGTGCGCGTAGAGCGGACCGCCGAGGTCGTACGACGCCCCCTCGCGCGCCAGCCAGCCCAGCACGGTGTCGACGTCGTCGGGCGCCGCGGGGAACCGGTGCTCGGGCGGGCGCCGGTAGTCGACGCTGAGCACGGTGACCTCGCTGCGGTTGGCCAGCCGGCGCGCCGCCGCGTCGTGCACGTCGATGTCGTGGAAGACGAAGCCGCCGCCGTGCAGGTGCACCAGCGTGCCCTCGCGGGCGTCGTGGGGCCGGTAGAGGCGGCAGCGCACGCCGTCGGCGTCGACGTCGAGCACCTGCTCGACGTCCTCGCGGGGCTGGCCGGCGGCGAGCTCACGCGCCTGCCGGCGCGACTCCTCGATGTCGAAGTCGGGGTCGTAGACCTTGGGGGTCAGCGCGGCGGCCTCGACCGAGCGACGGGCCTGGGGGTAGAGCACGCGGTCTCCTCAGCGTTGCATCAGGGCGTCGAGGCCCACGGCGATGGACGCGGCGACCCGGAGGTCGACGCGCTGGTCGGGCACGGTGACGGTGTAGCGGTCGCGCAGCGTGAGCTGGCGCTCGACGCTCATCAGCGGCGCCCCGTCGGGGGTGGTGAAGTCGAAGTGCACCGACAGGAACGGCACGTCGGCGACGCGGCGCACCAGGGCGGTGAGCTGGCTGCGCTCCCGGCCGGTGCCGGTGTAGCCGGGCCCCTCGACGTGGAAGGTCGAGCGCAGCAGGCTGGCCCCGAAGTCCTTGCGGAAGAAGCCGATCTGCTGCTGCGCCTCGTCGAGGACGTCGTACCCGGCGTTGAGGTCGATGCGCTTGCGCGCCTTGAACCCGAAGACCGGGCGGGTCCGCGACTCGTCGGCGTAGAAGGTGACCTCCTCCTTGAAGGCCATCCGCTTCTGCTGGGCGATCCCCAGCAGCCGCTCGGACCCGTCGGGGCCAGTGGCCACGAGCTCGTAGCGGTTGGTGGTCACCGCCAGCTTCTGCTTGACGTGGAAGCTCGGGAGGTACATCTCCGCGGTCATGGACCCGAACCTACGCGCGAGCAGTCACTTTCGGACCACCGACCAGTCACTTCTGCCCCACGTGTCCGGACGGCGCAGCCTGGACCCGTGGTCTGGTCGGCGCCGGGTCTCGGGTGCACAGCTGACCGGTCGATGGTTCAGAAGTGACCGCTCGTCCTTCAGGCGTCGGCGAGGCGGGCGACCTCCTCCTCGGCCACGGCGGGGTCGAGCTTGGTGAAGACGGGGGTCGGCTTCT
>JBFGFQ010000033.1:0-18802 GCA_041579495.1 Nocardioides sp. | reverse complement strand
CTGGGTGCGGCTGGCCGACATCGGGGTCGAGGCCCCCGAGCCCTACACGGCGCCCAGCGCGCTGGCGCTGCTCGTCGTCGGCCTGGTGGCGCTGCGCCGCGACCCGGCGCGCGGCTCGGTCGGGACGCTGCTGCCGGGCTTGCTGCTGGCCGTGCTGCCCAGCCTGCTGTGGGTGCTGGCCCAGGATCCCGTGTCGTGGCGGGCGGCCTGGCTGGGGCTCGGCTGCCTGGTGCTGGTCCTCGGCGGCACCCGGCTGGGCTGGCAGGCCCCGCTGCTCGTCGGCGGGGGCGCCGGCGCGCTGCTGGTCCTGCGCGAGCTGGCGCCGTACGCCGCCGCGACGCCGCAGTGGGTGCTGCTGGCCGCGGCGGGCGCGCTGCTGCTGGTCGTCGGCATCACCTGGGAGCGCCGGCTGCGCGACCTGCGCGCCGCCGGCGGCTACCTCACCCGGCTGCGGTGAGGATCAGATGACGGCGCCGCTGTCCTCGGGGGTGCGCTCGACCCGCTTGGCGCGGGGCTCGCGCGGCTCCACCGGCCAGCGGCGGTGCATCAGCACCGCCAGCGGGGTCGCGGTGAACACCGAGGAGTAGGTGCCCACCACGAGGCCGATGAGCAGGGCGAGCGCGAAGTCGGTCAGCGAGTCACCGCCGAGCACGAACAGCGCGCCGAGGATGAACATGGTGCCCAGGCCGGTGTTGATGGTGCGGGGCACGGTGGCCAGCACGGCCTCGTTGCACGACTCGGAGAAGGTCTCACCGCCCTCGCGGGTGCCGCGCCACTTCTCCCGCACCCGGTCGAAGACGACCACGGTGTCGTTGACGCTCAGACCGATCACGGTGAGGATCGCGGCCAGGAAGACCCCGTCGATGGGCCGGCCGAGCCAGGCGAAGACTCCGATGACGATCGACACGTCGTGGAGCATCGCGATCGCGGCCGAGGCGCCGAAGACCCAGCGGAACCGGAGGGCGAGGTAGAGCATCTGCGCGGCCAGCGCGATGCCCAGGGCGATCAGGGCCTTGGTGCGCAGCTCGTCGCCCAGCGACGGCCCGATCAGCGAGTCGGACTCGAGGTCGGAGCCGGGCACGGCCGCGGCGACGGTGTCGCGGATGACCTGGGCCTGGTCGTTGTCGACGTCGCCGACCTTGACGACCAGGTCGCCGTCGCCCGAGGTCTGCACCACGGCGTCGTCGAAGCCCGCGTCGCCCAGGTCGCCGCGCACGGTCTCGACGTCGCCGGCGTCGGCGGCGGTCGTGGTGGTGAAGTCGAGGACCCGGCCGCCGGTGAACTCGACGCCGAGGTTGAGCCCGTTGAGGCCGACCCCGAGCAGCGAGACGACCACGACGGCCCCGGAGACGGCCAGCCAGATCCGCGAGCGGCCCATGATGTCGGGGTTCTTCTCGAGCAGGACGTCGTGGACCTTGCCGGTCTTGGCGAAGCCGGTCAGCGCCGGGCGGCGGCGCACCGCCTTGCGGGACGCGGCGAACTCCACCAGCACCCGGCTGATCACCATCGCCGAGAACATCGAGGCGATGACACCGATCGTCAGGGTGACACCGAAGCCGCGGACCGGACCGGTGGCCAGGAAGAACAGCAGACCACCGGCGAGCAGGGTCGTGACGTTGGAGTCGAGGATGGCCGACCAGGCCTTCGAGAAGCCGGTCGAGATGGCACGCGCCGGCGGCGCCTTCTCGTTGGCGCTCTCCTCCTTGGCGCGCTCGAAGACCAGCACGTTGGCGTCGATCGCCATGCCGATGGCCAGCACGAAGCCGGCGAGGCCCGGGAGGGTGAGCGTGGCGCCGAGGGCGACGAGGACGGCGTACGAGATCAGCGCGTAGCAGCCGAGCGCGACCACGGCCAGGAAGCCGGAGAGCCGGTAGGCGAAGGTGATGAACAGCCCGGTGAGGAGCAGACCGATGAGGCCGGCCTTGAACGAGGCGTCGATGGCCTCGTCGCCGAGAGTCGGGCCCACGACCTGCTGGGAGATGATCTCGACCGGCAGCGGCAGCGCGCCGCCCTCGATCAGCAGCGCCAGGTTCTGCGCGGAGGACTCGGTGAAGCTGCCGCTGATCTGGGTGCGCCCGCCGAGCTGGCCCACGTCGCACGCGGAGTCCTGGACCTGCGGGGAGGAGATGACCTCGCCGTCGAGCATGATCGCGATCCGGCGCTGCGGGTCGCCCTGCGGGAAGCAGGAGGCGTCGCCGGTGAGCGACGCCCAGGCGTCGCGACCCTTGTTGGCGAACTCGACGTCGACGACCCACTGGACGCCCTGCTCCTGGATGCCGGCGGTCGCGCTGTCGACGTCGTCGCCCTCGAGCTGGGGCGGGCCGAGCACGAGCGGGCGGCCGTCCTCGTCGGTGGTGGCGAAGCGGCCCTGCTTGTCGGTGTCGGGCTGCTGGGAGCCCTCCTCGGGCTCGTCGCCGGTGTCGCCGACGATGCTCGGGTCGGTGCCCAGCACCGGGTGGAACGTCAGCCGCGCGGTGCGGCCGATGACCTCGGCGGCCTCGCGGGGGTCCTCGACGCCGGGCAGCTCGATGAGGATGCGGTTCTCCCCCGAGCGGACCAGCGTCGGCTCGGTGACGCCGAGCGCGTCGACGCGACCGCGCAGCACCTCGACGGCGCGGTCGGTGTTCTCGGCGTTCGCCTCGACGGTGTCGGTCGAGCTGGCCTCGAGGGTGATCTGGGTGCCTCCGGAGAGGTCCAGGCCCAGCTTGGGTGACGAGCCCAGGGTGAGGAGGGCGGCACCGGTCAGGACCAGGACGGCGACGAGGAAACGCCACCACGAGCTCTTGCGCATGACGCACATGCTCCGTCATGGGTTCTTTACGTCACACACCGGGCTCGCTCAGGAGGGTGGCCAGACCTCGGGCGAGCAGGCCGCCACCAGGGCCCGGCGGCCGGCCCGGGCCAGGGGCTGCAGGGCGCGGACCCGGGCGTCGGCCTCGTGGGCGCTGATGGCGCCGCCGTCGTCCTCGAGGGCCAGGTCGGTGATCTCGAGGGCCTGCAGGCCCCGGGCGGCCAGCTCGACGCAGCGCGCGGGCACCCCCGGCGGGGCCTCCAGGCCGTCGCGGTGGCGCAGGTCCATCAGCCGGTCGGCGACCTCGGGGCGCCACCGGGCGACCTCGAGGGCCGCCAGCAGGTCGGCGGTGGCGGGCAGCGCCGCGCGCAGGGCCCGGTCGGCCTCGCCCACGTCGGGCAGCTGGCGGCGGGCCGCCGCCTGGGCCACCCACGTGGTCGCGGCCCCCACGACGACCGGCACCATGCCGACGGCGCCCGGGGCGCCCGGCAGCGCCCGCATCCCCGGGCCGGTGACGACCACCGCCTCGCCGGCCTCGAGCGCGGCGGCGTTGAACGCCGGGGGACCGCCCAGCCCGACCGGGTCGCCCTCGACGCCGAACGCGGCACCGATCGTGTCGGCGCCCTCGACGCGCAGGCGGGCCAGACCTCCCAGCAGCGTCTCGGTCTCGTCACCGCCCAGGCCCAGGGCGCCCAGCCCTGCGACCGCGTGGGTGGCCTGGTCGTCGACCACGGCGTCGACGACCAGGTCGGCCACGACGTGGCCGCGCAGCCAGGCGGTGCCCCACCACGCGAGGCGGGCGGCGGCGGGCAGGGGTGAGGTCACGGCGGCCGAGGGTACGCCGGTGGTTAGGGTGACGCCATGGCAGCAGTCCTCGAGTTCGCCGACGTCTCCGTCCGCCGAGGCGAGGCCACCCTGCTCGACCGGGTCAGCTGGACGGTGGAGGAGGACGAGCGCTGGGTGGTGCTGGGTCCCAACGGCGCCGGCAAGACCACCCTGCTGCAGCTGGCCTCGGCGCAGATGCACCCCTCCGACGGCGTCGCCGCCGTGCTGGAGGAGGTCCTCGGCACCGTCGACGTCTTCGAGCTGCGGCCCCGCATCGGGCTGACCAGCGCCGCCCTGGCCGAACGGATCCCGCGCCACGAGAGAGTGCGCGACCTGGTCGTCTCGGCGTCGTACGCCGTCGTGGGGCGCTGGCAGGAGGACTACGACGCGCTCGACCACGACCGGGCCGAGTCGCTGCTGCGCGAGCTCGGCGCGTTGCACCTCGCCGACCGGACCTTCGGGACCCTGTCGGAGGGCGAGCGCAAGCGCGTCCAGATCTGCCGCTCGCTGATGACCGACCCCGAGCTGCTGCTGCTCGACGAGCCCGCCGCCGGGCTCGACCTGGGTGGGCGCGAGGACCTGGTGGCCACCCTGTCGATGCTGGCCTACGACCCCGACTCCCCGGCCACGGTGCTGGTCTCCCACCACGTCGAGGAGATCCCGCCGGGCTTCACCCACGCGCTGCTGCTGCGCGAGGGACGCGTCGTCGAGGCCGGGCTGCTCGACCAGGTGCTCACCGAGTCGGCGCTCTCGGCGACCTTCGGGATGCCGCTGACGCTCACCCACGAGGACGAGCGCTGGGCCGCTCGTCGTCGTACCCGCGCGCACTGAGTCGCGCGTCCCCCACGCGGGGATGCCCGCCTGGGTAGGGTGAAGACATGGACTGGTGGAGCGACAACAGCTGGGTCGCCTGGCTCGGCCTCGCGGCCGCCCTGGGCGTCGTCGAGATGTTCAGCCTCGACCTGATCTTCATGATGCTCGCGGTCGGTGCGCTCACCGGCGCCCTCGCCGGTGCCTTCGACCTGCCGCTGGCCCTGCAGCTGATGGCGGCCGCCGCCGCCTCGCTGGCGACCCTGACCCTGCTGCGCCCCCGGCTCGTCGCCCGGCTGCACGGGGGTCCCGAGCTGACCCAGGGCCACGACCGGCTGCTGGGCACCCAGGGCCTGGTCACCACCCGCATCAGCGCCACCGACGTGGGCCGGGTCCGCCTGGCCGGCGAGGAGTGGACCGCCGCGCCGTACGACGCCATGACCACCATCGAGCCGGGGGAGACCGTCGAGGTGCTGCAGATCCGCGGCGCCACCGCCTACGTCCACCCGGTCCCGCGCCTCGAGGCCTGAGGAGACCTCCCTCCAGCGCACCTCAGCCCGACACCTGCACGACCAACCTCCGAGGAGAATCCATGGGTCTCGCCATCCTCATCGTGGCCGCGGTGCTGTTCCTGTTCGTCGCGGTGGTGCTCGCCAAGACGATCCGGATCGTGCCGCAGGCGCGCGCCGCGATCGTCGAGCGCTTCGGCAAGTACAAGAACACCCTCTCGCCCGGCCTCAACATCGTGGTGCCGTTCATCGACAAGGTGCGCTACGTCATCGACATGCGCGAGCAGGTCGTGAGCTTCCCGCCGCAGCCGGTGATCACCGAGGACAACCTCGTGGTCTCGATCGACACCGTCATCTACTTCCAGGTCACCGACCCGGTGGCCGCGACGTACGAGATCGCCAACTACATCCAGGCCGTCGAGCAGCTGACCATGACCACGCTGCGCAACATCGTCGGTGGCATGGACCTCGAGGAGACCCTGACCAGCCGCGACGAGATCAACACCCGCCTGCGCGGCGTGCTCGACGAGGCCACCGGCAAGTGGGGCATCCGGGTCAACCGGGTCGAGCTCAAGGGCATCGACCCGCCGCCGTCGATCAAGGACTCGATGGAGAAGCAGATGCGCGCCGACCGCGACAAGCGGGCGCTCATCCTGACCGCCGAGGGCGAGCGCCAGTCGGCGATCCTCACCGCCGAGGGCCAGAAGCAGTCGGCGATCCTGACCGCCGAGGGCGACCGGGAGTCGCAGATCCTGCGCGCCCAGGCCGACCGGGAGTCGCAGATCCTGCGCGCCCAGGGTGAGGGCCAGGCCATCCAGACGGTCTTCCAGGCCATCCACGACGGCCAGCCCGACCAGTCGCTGCTGGCCTACCAGTACCTGCAGATGATGCCGAAGATCGCCGAGGGCGACGCCAACAAGGTGTGGATCGTGCCGAGCGAGATCGGCAAGGCCCTCGAGGGCCTCGGCTCGACCATGAACGACCTCAAGGGCATCCCGCAGGAGGTCGAGGGACCGCTCAAGCGCGTCGACATGGGCCCCAGCGAGCCGAAGGTCCCCGAGACCGCCGGCACCAGCGGCTCCAGCAACGCCGCCGTCCAGGCCGCGATCGAGGAGGCCGCCAGGGCCGCCAACCCGGGCCGGGCACGCACCGAGCCGGGGACCACCTCGGACCCCGCCCCGGGCGGATCCGAGTGACGCACGCCGAGTGAGCCTGCTCGAGACGGCCGCGATCCTGCTCGCCGGGGTCGCGGCCGGCTCCATCAACGCCGTCGTGGGATCGGGCACCCTGATCACCTTCCCCACGCTGCTGGCCTTCGGTGTGCCCCCGGTGACCGCCAACGTCTCCAACAACGTGGGGCTCTTCCCGGGCTCGCTGTCGGCCGTGTGGGGCTACCGGCGCGAGCTGGCCGGCCAGCGCCGCCGGGTGCTGCGCCTGGGCGCCGCCTCGCTGCTCGGCGGCACGGTCGGGGCGGTGCTGCTGCTGGTGCTGCCCGAGGACGCCTTCGCCACGATCGTGCCCGCGCTGGTGCTGCTCGGGGTCGTCCTGGTCGTGGTGCAGCCGGCGCTCGCGCGCCGGGTCGCCGCCCGCCGCGCGTCGCGGGCCCCGGTGGGGCAGACGACCCGGGAGGGCGCCGGTTGGGTGTGGCCCGCGGTGCTGGGCACCGGCGTGTACGGCGGCTACTTCGGCGCCGCCCAGGGCGTGCTGCTGATGGGGGTGCTCGGCATCGGCGTCGCCGACGACCTGCAGCGCCTCAACGCGGTGAAGAACGTGCTGGCCAGCATCGTCAACGGGGTCGCGGCCGTCGTGTTCGTGGCCGTGGCCCCGATCGACTGGACGATCGTCGCGGTCATCGCCGTCGGCGCGGTCGTGGGCGGGCAGATCGGCGCCCACCTCGGTCGCCGCCTGCCCCCGCTGGTGCTGCGCGGGGTGATCGTCGCGGTGGGCAGCACCGCGTTCGTGGTGCTGGTGCTGGGCTGAGCCCTGCTGCCGGCCCGGCTCAGCGCTCGTCGACGTAGGCGCGGTGCCAGCGCTCGATCTCGGCGTAGGCGCGCTCGCGGGCCTCGGGTCGCGACAGCACCACGTCGTGCCGCGCGCCCGGCACCGCCACGTAGGTGACGTGGGAGCCCAGGGCGGTGGCCCAGCGCCGGATCTGCGGCACCTCCAGCACGATGTCGGCGGTGTGCACGTCGTCGCCCATCTCGGCGGGCACCGCGGACCGGTCGGAGGAGAGCACCAGCACCGGGGCCGGCACGTCGAGGCCGCGCTGCAGCCGGGCGTGGCCGGTGCGCACGGCGCGCAACCAGCCGACGTACACCGCGAAGGACTCCAGGGGCTTCCACGACAGGTCGAAGTCCCACTCGCCGCCGTGGTCGCGGTGCAGGCTGCGCCCGTAGAGACCCGAGACGTCGCGACGGATCTCGCGCATCGGCTGCCGCGCGCCGAGCTGCTTGATCAGCGCCGTGCCCACGGTGCGCAGCAGGAGGCTGCCCTGCAGGTCGAGCCACGGCGAGTTGAGCACCAGGCCGGCGATCTGCTGGGGGCGGTGCCGGTCGAGCCACAGCGACGTCACCAGCCCGCCCGTCGAGTGCGCGGCCACCACGACCCGGTCGTGGCCGTCGCGCTCGGTGATGCGCTGCCAGGCCACCTCGAGCTCGGCGTCGTACTCGGCGAGGTCGGTGACGTAGGTCGGGGTCTGCCCGGGGCGGATGGAGCGGCCGTACTTGCGCAGGTCGAGTGCGTAGAAGTCGTAGCCGCGCTCCAGCCACCACTGGGCGAACTCGGTCTGGAAGAAGTAGTCGGCGAAGCCGTGCACGTAGAGCACCGCGCGCCCCGAGGGCCGGGGCGCCCGGTGACTGACCAGGGTGGCCACGACGGGTCCCTCGTGGTCCTCGCCGAGGTCGATGGTCTCGGCGAGCCACGGCTCGCCGAGCACGTCGGTGACGGGGTCGACCGAGGATCCGGCTGGGTCGTGCGGCATGCGCGCAGTCTCTCAGTCGGGGCGGCGCCGGGTGCGCGGCGGGCGGCCGCTGCGGTGGCGGGGGAAGCCGTCACGGGCGGTGAGGGCCAGCGCCGGCTCGTTGCTCGTCACCAGCCAGGCGCGACCCGGACGCATCCAGTAGCGCAGCGAGTCCTCGGTGTCGACGGTCCACACCAGCAGCGGCAGGCCACGGCGCCGGGCGAAGGCGGCGACGCCGAGGCGGGCCAGGGTGTGCTTGGCGACGACGAGGTTGGCGCGCGACTCGGTGTAGCGCAGCCGGGGGAGCAGCTCGGAGACCCGCACCCGCACCTGGCGGTACCACGGCAGCCCGCGCACGCTGCGTCCCAGCGACAACCCCACCAGCAGGTGGTGGCCCTCCTCGTCCGACCAGTCGCGCACCGCCCGCACCGCCTTGTCCTCGAGCGTGGTGACGATGACCTGGTCGGCGCCCAGGACGTCCACCGCGCGGCGGGCCGCCTGCACCTCCCAGGTGGCCGCGGGGTCGGCGTACAGGCTGTCGGGGGAGGTGAACTTGAGGTCGATGTGGGCGCGGGTCACCCCGGCGAGCGCCTGCAGCACCTCCTCGTAGAGCAGGAAGTGCGGTGCGCGGGACGCGAACTCCTCGAACGACAGAGCCGCCAGCGGCACCCGGCGCTCCTGCACCCACATCCAGTCGTCGTGGAAGAGCACCAGGGTGCCGTCGGCGCAGCGCTGCACGTCGAACTCGATGAAGTCGACGGCCAGGTCGAGGGCGTTCTCCAGCGCCAGCCGGGTGTTCTCCAGCTCGCGGTCGCCACCGGCGCCGCAACGGTGGGCACTGACCAGCACCGGCTCCTTGGCACGCACGGGGCGCCACTCTACGGACGCTCAGGCACCCGGACCGGGGTGTCCCCGCCCCCGTGGACGCCCGGGCGCTCTAGTCTCGCCCGGTGAGATCGAGACCGGCCCGGGCCTGGACGCGCTTCGAGCGCTACGTCCAGGACCGTGTCGACAGCTGGCGATCGGGGAGTCCCGCCAGCCAGCGCTACGTGACCATGGTGCTGCTGGGACTGCTCACCGCGACCCTGGCCGTGTCGTCGGTGGCCTACTGGCTGGCCCCCGTCGGCGCCGTGTTCGTGTGGCTGCTGGCCGGGATGCTGCTGCTGCGCTTCCGGCCGCTGCTGCTGCTCACCTCCTGGGCCCTGGCCGGCACGATGGCCATCGCGGTCTCCGCCGGCGCCGGGGCCGCGGAGCTCGAACCGGGACGGGTCGCGGCCAACGTGTGGCTGGTGGCCGCCTCGGCGCTGGTCCTGCTGCAGTCGAGCCGGCACCGCAGCGGGCTGCCGACGCTGCTGGGCGAGGCCGTCCTGTCCGACCTCCGTGACCGGTTGCAGCGCCAGGGCAAGGTGCCGCCGCTGCCCGCCGGCTGGCGCAGCGAGAGCGCCATGCTGGCCGCCGACTCCGTCGGCTACGCCGGCGACTTCCTGGTGGCCCGGCTCGACGACGAGAGCCAGCGCCTCGAGATGATCCTGGTCGACGTGGTGGGCAAGGGGGTCGCGGCCGGGACCGCCGCGCTGCAGTTCGCCGGCGCGCTGGGTGGGCTGCTGGGCGCCGTGCCGGGGCGGCGGCTGATGGCGTCGGCCAACGACTTCCTGCTGCGCCAGGAGTCCGACGAGGCCTTCGCCACCGCGGTGCACGTCGACGTCGACCTGCGCACCGGCGAGTTCCAGGTGCTCAGCGCCGGGCACCCGCCGATGCTGAGGTACGACGCGAGCGTCGGCGCCTGGCAGGTCGACACCTCCCGCGGCACCGCACTGGGCGTCACCGAGCGGGCGGCGGCGGAACCGAGCTGCGGTCGCCTCGAGCCCGGCGACGCGCTGATGTTCTACACCGACGGGGTCGTGGAGCGCCCCCGCGAGGACATCGACGACGGCGTCGAGTGGCTGCGCCGCACCGCCACCGAGCTCGTCGCCGGCTCCGGCCTCGACGGCCTGCCGCGGCGGGTGCTGCGCCGGGTGGCCCGCGGCGACGACGACCGGGCCGTCCTCGTGCTGCACCGCGACCCGGCCCAGATCTCGCGCTGACCAGGCCCAGATCTCCTGCCGACCCGGCCCGGATCTCGCGTCGACCCGGCCCGCTCCGTCCAATGCGTGAGTGTGGACGGTGCAGGCCCGGGGCAGGCTGGGGCTGTGCTCTCGCTCCCGGATCGCCGTCGTCCCCACCTGCTCGCCGTCGTCGCGGTGGCTGCACTCGTGCTGCTCGCCGTCGCGGTGGGCGTGGTCGCGACGCGCTCCGGTGACGGACGGCCCCGCACGTCGTCGGGCCCGGTTCCCAGCGCCGAGGCGGCGGTGGCAGCCGGCGTCGACACCACCGAGGAGGCGACGTACGCCGAGCGCCGCGCGGCCGACCCGGACCGGCTGCGGATCCCCGACCTCGGCGTCGACGCCCCGGTGCTGCCCGTCCAGGCGCCCGACCGGGTGCTGGTGCCGCCGCGGGACCCCCAGCAGCTGGGCTGGTGGGCCGACGGGGCGCGCCCCGGGGCCCGGTCCGGCAGCGCCCTGGTGGTGGGCCACACCGTGCACACCGGCGGGGGAGCCCTCGACGACCTCGAGACCTTGGAGGACGGCGACCGGATGACGGTGCGGGCCGACGGTGCCGACCTCGACTACGAGGTGAGCACCGTCCGCGTCTACGACAAGGGCCGGATCGCCCGCGACGCCGGCCGCCTCTTCAGCCAGGAGGTGCCCGGCCGCCTCGTGGTGCTGACCTGCGAGGACTGGGACGGCCGGCGCTACCGCAGCAACGTCGTGGTGGTCGCCGAGCCCGTCGCCGGCCCGCCGGTCGGGGGTTCCTGACCGACGGGAACACGACGGCCTCCTCGCCTGTTGGACCAGGAGATTCACCATTCAACCAACATGGGAGGCGTGAGCACCTTGCAGCTCGGGATCTTCAGCGTCGGTGACGTGACCCGCGACCCGACCACCGGACGGACCCCCTCGGAGCACGAGCGGGTCCTCGCGCAGGTCGAGATCGCCAAGAAGGCCGAGGACGTGGGCCTCGACGTGGTCGCGGTCGGTCAGCACCACAACCCGCCCTTCGTCGCGTCGTCCCCGACGACCACGTTGGCCTGGATCGGCGCGCAGACCGAGCGGATCCAGCTCTCGACCTCCACGACGCTGATCACCACCACCGACCCGGTGCGCATCGCGGAGGACTACGCCACCCTGCAGCACCTCACCGGCGGGCGCGTCGACCTGATGATGGGACGGGGCAACACCGGCCCGGTCTACCCCTGGTTCGGCAAGGACATCCGCGAGGGCATCAACCTGGCCGTCGAGAACTACGCGCTGCTGCACCGGTTGTGGCGCGAGGACGTCGTGGACTGGCAGGGACGCTTCCGCACGCCGCTGCAGGGCTTCACCGCCACGCCGCGCCCCCTGGACGGGATCGCGCCCTTCGTGTGGCACGGCTCGATCCGCAGCCCGGAGATCGCCGAGCAGGCCGCGTACTACGGCGACGGCTTCTTCCACAACCACATCTTCTGGCCGTCCGAGCACGCCGCGCAGATGGTTCGCCTCTACCGCGAGCGCTTCGAGCACTACGGGCACGGCCGGGCCGACGAGGCCTACGTCGGCCTGGGTGGTCAGTTCTTCATGCGCAGGGACAGCCAAGCAGCCGTGCGCGAGTTCCGGCCCTACTTCGACAACGCCCCGGTCTACGGACACGGGCCGTCGCTGGAGGACTTCACCTCGCAGACGCCGCTGACGGTGGGCTCTCCGCAGCAGGTCCTGGAGCGCACCCTGTCGTTCCGCGACCACGTCGGCGACTACCAGCGCCAGCTCTTCCTCGTCGACCACGCGGGGCTGCCCCTCAAGACGGTCCTCGAGCAGCTCGACCTGCTCGGGGAGATCCTCCCCGACCTCCGGGCCGGGTTCGCCGAGGGACGACCGACCCACGTGCCGGACGCCCCGACCCACGCCGGGATGCTCGCGGCCCGCGAGCGGCAGGCGGTGTCGGCATGACCCGCCTGGTCGTGATCAGCGCCGGCCTGTCGGACCCGTCGTCGACCCGGTTGCTCGCGGACCGGCTCACCAGTGCCGTCGTGGCGCGCCTCGAGGGGCCCGTCGACGTCGAGGTGGTCGAGCTGCGCCGGCTGGCCCACCCGCTGGCCGACCGCCTCACCACCGGCTTCGCCCACGACGAGCTGGCGGCCGCCCTCGACGCCGTACGCCGTGCGGACGCGGTGGTCGCGGTGACGCCGGTCTTCGCGGCCTCCTACAGCGGGCTGTTCAAGACCTTCGTCGACGTGCTGGACCGCGACGCGCTCGACGGGACGCCGATGATCGTGGCGGCGACCGGCGGGACCCCGCGGCACTCGATGGTGCTCGACCACGCGCTGCGCCCGCTCTTCACCCACCTGCGCGCGGCGGTGATGCCCTCCGGGGTCTACGCGGCCACCGACGACTTCGGGGACGCCGGCCTCGACGCCCGGGTGGACCGGGCCGCCGCCGAGCTCGCCCGAGCGGTGAGCCCGGCCGCGGTGGCACCGCGACCGCGTGAGCGCAGCGTCGAGGACGAGCTCGCCGCGCCCACGCCGTTCGAGGAGCTGCTGCGCCGCGCCGGCTCTCCTGGCTGACGGTCCCGGCGCTGGCATGTCGCGCCGGCCCCGGCGGGGCTCAGTGCTGGTAGGTGCCGTGCAGCACCGCGCGACCGGCGGTCTTGAACGCCAGGTTGAACGACACGACCGCCGGGGTGGCGTCCGAGTCGACCCCCAGGCTGTCCTCGGTGACCGCGTGCACCACGAAGAAGTAGCGGTGCACCTGGTCGCCCGGCGGCGGGGCCGCGCCGGCGAACGCCTTGGCGCCCATGTCGTTGCGGCACATGAAGGCCTGCCCGGGCAGGTCGGCGCCCTCGGCGCCGATGCCGGCGGGCAGCTCGGTGGTCTCGGCCGGCAGATCGACCAGCACCCAGTGCCAGAACCCGCTCGGGGTGGGGGCGTCGGGGTCGAAGCAGGTCACCGTGAAGCTCTTGGTGCCCTCGGGGGCCCCGCTCCACGACAGCTGCGGCGAGGTGTCGCCCTTGTCACCCACCTGGGCGTCGTCGAGGGGCTGGCCGTCGGTGACGTCGGTGCTGGTGACCGTGAAGGACGGCACCGGGGGCAGCAGGTCGTAGGGGTTCGGGGCCACGGGGCGCTCGAGGTTGCTCATGTAGCCGAACGTAGCCCGGGGCCCCGACACTGACCACCACCCGGTCAGGCGCGCCCCGCGGCGGCTCGTGCGGTGACCATGGAGGCATGGCTGCGCTCCCCGAGGACCCCACCGCCGACCCGCACGGGCCGGTGCCCGCCGACCCGCCGCCGTACCCCGTGGGGCTGCGGCTGGCCGGACGCCGTGTGCTCGTCGTCGGCGGGGGACAGGTGGCCCAACGCCGCGTGCCCGCCCTGATCGCCGCCGGCGCCGACGTGGTCGTCGTCGCCCCCGAGGTGACCCCGGCGCTCGAGGGGCTGGGGGCCGAGACCACCTGGCTGCGCCGCCGCTTCGAGCCCTCCGACGTCGACGGGGCGTGGTACGTCGTCGCGGCCACCGACGACCCCGAGGTCAACGCCGCGGTGCTGGCCGAGGCCGAGGCGCAGCGGGTCTTCTGCACCCGCGCCGACGACGCGCGGGAGGCGAGCGCCTGGACGCCCGCGGTCGGTCGGCACGACGGGGTCACCGTGGCGGTGCTGGCCAACCGAGAGCCGCGACGCTCCGCGGCCGTGCGCGACGAGGTGATGACCGCGCTGCGCGACGGCCGGCTCACCGTGCGCGACGCCCACCAGCGCACCGCCGGCGTCGTGCTCGTGGGCGGCGGGCCGGGCGACCCCGAGCTCGCGACGGTCGCGGCCCGGCACGCGCTGGCCAGCGCCGACGTGGTGGTGGCCGACCGGCTGGCACCGCGCGAGCTGCTCGACGAGCTGCCGGCCCACGTCGAGCTGGTCGACGTCGCCAAGCTGCCGCGCGGGCGCCAGGCCACCCAGGAGTCCATCAACGAGGTCATCGTGGAGCGGGCCCTCGAGGGCAAGCGGGTGGTGCGCTTCAAGGGCGGCGACAACTTCGTCTTCGGGCGCGGCTTCGAGGAGATCCTGGCCTGCCGAGCCGCCGGCGTGCCCGTCAGCGTCGTGCCGGGGCTGACGTCGGCGATCTCGGTGCCGGCCAGCGTCGGGATCCCGGTCACCCACCGCGGGGTGGCGCACGAGCTCACCGTCGTGACCGGGCACCTGCCGCCGGGACACCCGCAGTCGCTGGTCGACTGGGAGGCGCTGGCACGGATGCGCGGCACCGTGGTGCTGCTGATGGCCGTGCAGAACGCGCCCCTGATCGCCGAGACGCTGGTCGCCGGCGGGCGCCGGCCCTCGACACCGGTGGCGGTGATCGTGGAGGGGACGATGCCCGAGGAGCACACGGTGCTGAGCACGCTGGGCGACCTCGCCCGCGACATCGTGGAGCAGGGCGTGCGGGCGCCTGCGATCATCGTCGTCGGCGACGTGGTCGCCGTGGCCCGACCGGGCCACTACGCCGAGCCGGTGACGGTGCGGCCGGGCGACTTCCCGGAGGAGTGACGTGGCCGAGCTGGTCGAGATCAGCGACCCCGACGACCCGCGGCTGCGCGACTACCGCGACCTGCGCGACGTACAGCTGCGCAAGGACCTGGAGGCCGAGCACGGCCTGTTCCTGGCCGAGGGCGAGAAGGTGGTGCGCCGGGCCGTGGAGTCCGGGTACGACGCCCGCTCGTTCCTGATGGCCCCGCGCTGGCTCGACGGGCTCGCCGACGTGCTCGAGCGCTCCGCGGCACCCTGCTACGTGCTGGGCGAGGACCTGGCCGAGCAGGTGACCGGTTTCCACGTGCACCGCGGCGCGCTGGCCTCGTTGGAGCGCCGGCCGCTCGCGCCGGTGGAGGACGTGCTCGAGGGGGCGAGGTCGGTGCTGGTGCTCGAGGACATCGTCGACCACACCAACGTCGGAGCGATCCTGCGCAGCGGCGCCGCCCTCGGCTTCGACGCCGCGCTGCTGGCGCCGCGCTGCGCCGACCCGCTCTACCGGCGCGCGATCAAGGTCTCGATGGGCGCGGTCTTCACGCTGCCCTGGACCCGCCTGCCCGAGTGGTACGACGCCCTGCCGGCGCTGTCGGCGCGCGGCTTCACCACCGTGGCGCTCACGCTCGCCGACGACGCGGTGCCGGTCGAGGAGGCCGTCGCCGGCCTCGACCGCGTCGCGCTGGTGCTCGGCTCGGAGGGCCATGGGCTCTCCGAGCGCTGGCAGGACAGCGCCGACCGGCGCGCCATCATCCCGATGCACGAGGGCATCGACTCCCTCAACGTGGCCGCCGCCTCCGCGGTGGCCTGCTACGTCACCGCGCGGCGCTGAGGGGTGTCCGGCGCCCCTGCATGAGTCCCCGGGCAACCGGTGACTCATGCACTTGTCAGGGGGTGCAACACCCACGAAGTGCAGGAGTCACCGGCTGTCCGGTGACTCATGCAGCCGGTCGAGCAGCCCCTACTCCGCCGGCCAGGTCTCGGGGAACTCCTCGACCAGCTTGTCGTGCTCCTTGGCCAGCTTCTTGCGCTGCTTGGTGGCCAGGCGGTCGCCGAAGACGGTGCCACGGGTGTGGTCGGTCTCGTGCTGCAGGCAGCGGGCCAGCAGGCCGTCGCCGGTGAAGGTGACCGGCTCGCCGTCGAGGCCGGTGCCGGTGACCGTGGCGGTGTCGGGGCGCGCGCACGGCACGAAGGCCCCGGGGTAGGACAGGCAGCCCTCGTCGGAGTCGTCGAGGTGGCGCTCCTTGCCCTCGGGCAGCTCCAGCTCGGGGTTGCACACGACGCCGACGGTGCGCTCGCCCGACTCGTCGGGGCAGTCGAAGACGAAGACGGCCCGGTCGACGCCGATCTGGCAGGCGGCCAGGCCGACCCCGTCGGCGGCGTACATGGTGGCGACCATGTCGGCGACCAGGGCCCGCAGCTCCTCGTCGTACGACGTCACCGGCTGCTGCGGGCGGTGCATCACCGGGGTGCCCCAGCGGGTGATCGGGCGGACGCTCCCGCCCTCGGGCAGGGGGCCGTACGGCGCGTGCACAGGCTGCTCGGACATGCCCGCGATCCTAGAAGGGCCCGCCCGGCGCGGCCCAACTCACGAGCCGTCTGTGACCCGGGCCACTCAGCCTGCTGTAGCGCAATGTGTAACTCGCAGTTACATTACTTGCATGGACCTCACCAAGACCCTCCCGGCGCGGTTGCGTCCCGGGGGAAGGAACGGGCTGGCCGGCACCGAGGTGCGCGACCCCATCGGCTACGCCGTGGCCGCCCTCGGCAGGCTCGCCCAGAGCGACCTCCTCGACCGCGTCGGGCTGCGCAAGCAGGCCGAGCAGGCCGTCTACACCGTCACCCGCACGGGGTTCCAGGCCGCCACCCGCGCCAACCGGGCCTTCACCCGCACCGGCAGCAAGCAGCAGCCCGGCGTGCGGGTGCCCGCCACGGCACCGAAGGGCGTCTTCGACCTGACCCCCAGCGAGGACGAGCAGATGCTCGTCGACGTCGTGGGCGAGTACGCCGCCGAGGTGGTGCGCCCCGCCGCGGCCGAGGCCGACGAGGCCTGCGCCGCACCCGAGCCGGTGCTCAAGGCCAGCCTCGACATCGGCCTGCCGATCCTGGGCGTGCCCGAGGCCCTCGGCGGCATCTCCGAGGAGCGCTCGGCCGTCGCCGGGACCCTGGTGGCCGAGGCCCTCTCCCGCGGCGACATGGGCCTCGCCGTCGCCGCGCTCGCCCCCGGCGCGGTCGCCACCGCCCTGGGCCTGTGGGGCACCGAGGCCCAGCAGCAGACCTACCTGCCGGCCTTCACCGGCGACGAGGTGCCGGCCGCCGCGCTGGCCCTCAGCGAGCCGACGGTGCTCTTCGACGCGATGTCGCCCAGCACCACGGCACGCCGCACCGCCGACGGGTTCGTGCTCGACGGGCTCAAGAGCGCCGTCGTGCGCGCCGCCGAGGCCGAGCTCTTCGTGGTGGGCGCCGACCTCGAGGGCAGCCCCGTGCTGTTCGTGGTCGAGTCCTCCACCCCCGGCCTGAGCGTCGAGTCCGACCCCGGCATGGGGGTGCGCGCCGCCTCGATGGCGCGCCTGCGCCTCGAGGGCGTCACCCTGCCCGCCGACGCCGTCCTCGGCGCCACCGACGGCACGACGTACGCCGAGTGCGTGCGGCTCTCGCGCCTGGCCTGGTGCGCGCTGGCCGTGGGCACCGGGCAGTCCGTGCTCGACTACGTGACCCCCTACGTGAAGGAGCGCCAGGCGTTCGGCGAGCCGGTCGCGCACCGTCAGTCGGTGGCCTTCATGGTCGCCGACATCGCGATCGAGCTGCAGGCCATGCGCCTGCTGACCTACAAGGCCGCCGGCCGCGCCGCCGCCGGCAAGGACTTCTCCCGCGAGGTGGCGCTGGCGCGCCGGCTGTGCGCCGAGAAGGGCATGCGCATCGGCCTCGACGGCGTGCAGCTGCTCGGTGGCCACGGCTTCGTCAAGGAGCACCCGGTGGAGCGGTGGTACCGCGACCTGCGGGCCGTCGGCGTGATGGAAGGAGCCGTCCTCGTCTGAGGACAACCACACCATGATCAATCTGGACGACCCCAAGAAGTTCCGCCCGCTGCGCGACCAGGCCCACCAGGTCGCCATGAACATGCTGCGCCCCATCTCGCGCAAGTACGACAAGGCCGAGCACGCCTACCCCACCGAGCTCGACATGCTCGCCGCGATGATCGACGGGCTCTCGGAGTCCGGTGCCGGCGAGGGCGCCGGCGCGGCCGGCGTACGCCGTGACGACAAGGCCGAGGAGAAGGCCCCGGCCGGCTCCCGCAACGGCGCCAACCTCGCCTCGGTGATGTCGATCGCCGAGATGTGCTGGGGCGACGTGGGCCTGCTGCTCTCGATGCCGCGCCAGGGCCTGGGCAACTCCGCCATCGCCTCGGTGGCCGACGACGAGCAGCTCGAGCGCTTCGACGGCGTGTGGGCCGGGATGGCGATCACCGAGCCGGGCACCGGCTCGGACTCCGCCAACATCTCGACCACCGCGGTCCTCGACGGCGACGAGTACGTCATCAACGGCGAGAAGATCTACGTCACCAGCGGCGACCGCGCCGACGCCATCGTCGTGTGGGCCACCCTCGACCGCGACCTGGGCCGGGCGGCGATCAAGTCGTTCGTGGTGCCCAAGGGCACTCCCGGCATGCGCGTCGACCGGCTCGAGCACAAGCTCGGCATCAAGGCCTCCGACACCGCCACGATCATCTTCGAGGACTGCCGGGTGCCGAAGGAGAACCTGCTCGGCTCCCCGGAGGTCGACGTCAAGCAGGGCTTCGCCGGCGCGATGGCGACCTTCGACAACACCCGCCCGCTGGTGGCCGCGATGGCCATCGGCTGCGCCAAGGCCTCCCTCGACCTGACCCGCGACCTGCTCGAGCAGGCCGGCGTGGTCGTCGACTACGACCGCCCGGCGTACGCGCAGTCGGCGGCCGCGGCGAAGTTCCTGCAGATGGAGGCCGACTGGGAGGCCGCCCGGCTGCTGACGCTGCAGGCGGCCTGGATGGCCGACAACCGCGAGCCCAACTCGCTCGAGGCCTCGATGGCCAAGGCGAAGGCCGGGCGCGTCGGCTCCGACATCACGCTCTCGTGCGTGGAGCTGGCCGGCACCCTGGGCTACAGCGAGGGCGAGCTCCTCGAGAAGTGGTCGCGCGACTCCAAGATCCTCGACATCTTCGAGGGCACCCAGCAGATCCAGCAGCTGATCGTCGCGCGCCGGGTGCTCGGGCTGAGCAGCGCCGAGCTGAAGTAGTCCGGCGCCGCACCCCTGGCGACGTACGACGGCCCGGGACCCACCGTGGTGGGTCCCGGGCCGTT
>JBFGFQ010000032.1:0-19200 GCA_041579495.1 Nocardioides sp. | reverse complement strand
GTGACGGCATGGGCGAGTGGCGGCGTGCCGCGCGCACCTGGCGGCGGCGCGGGCCGGTCGACGCCACCAAGCCTGGTCGGCGGCTACCGGGCCCGGGTGGCGAGCCGGGTCCGAGCCAGGCTCAGGACACCCACTCCTTGACCTGCGCGATGGTCGCGGCGGGGTCCTCTGAGGCGGGGTTGACCTGCAGGTTCGTCACGCCGGCCTCGCGGAAGGCGGCGATGCGCTCCTTGACGTACGACGCCGGTCCCACCAGGTTGCCGGCCTCGAGCCACTCGAGCGGCACCAGCGCCTCGGCCTCCTTCTTCTTGCCGTCGAGGTAGAGGTCCTGGATCTGCTTCGCCTCGGCCTCGTAGCCGTACTTGCAGGCCATCTCGTTGTAGAAGTTCTTGCCGCGTGCGCCCATGCCGCCGACGTACAGCGCGTACATCGGGCGCATGAGGTCGAGCATGCCCTTGACGTCCTCGCCGATGGCGACCATGCCGCCGGCGCTGATCTCGAGCGGGGCCAGCTCGTCGGAGCGCTTCGCGCGGCCCTTGGCCAGCGCCTCGCCCCACACGACGTCGGCCTTCTCGGGGTGGAAGAGGAACGGCAGCCAGCCGTCGGCCACCTCCGCGGTCATCGCGACGTTGGCGTCGCCGAGCGCGGCCACCCACAGCGGGATCGAGGGACGCTCGGGCTTGTTGAGGAGCTTCAGCGGCTTGCCGAGGCCCAGGCCCTGGTCGGCGGGCAGCGGCAGGGTGAAGATGCCGTCGGCCTCGAGCTTCTCGTGGCGCAGTCCCGAGCGCAGCAGCCGGATCACCTCGCGGGTGCGGCCCAGCGGCTTCTCGTACGGCATGCCGTGGAAGCCCTCGATGACCTGCGGGCCCGAGGCGCCCAGGCCGATCACCGCGCGCCCGCCCGAGACGTTGTCGAGCCCGGCCGCGGTCTGCAGCAGGGCGCCGGGGGTGCGCGAGTAGACGTTGAGGATGCCGGCGGCGATCTCGACCGTCTCGGTCTTCGCGGCCAGGTAGCCCATCAGCGTGGGCGAGTCGAAGCCGTAGGGCTCGGCCACCCAGATCATGTCGAGCCCGGCCTTCTCCAGGTCGACGACCTGGTCGGCGGTCTCGCGCGGGTTGCCTGCGTAGACGAGCGGCATCGAGAGCTTCATGGAGGTGACCGTAGCAGCGCCGCTGTCACCGTCGGGGGTGCCCGACCGTCAGTCGGTCATCCGCAGCGCGCGGCCCAGCGACCCGGCGAGCCCGGCGGCGTACTCGGTGGTGAGGTGGTCGGTGTCGCGGTAGGTCAGCGTGCCGCCGACCACCACCGGGCAGTCGCCCTCGAAGCACAGCCACGGCGTCGGGTCGACGACGTCGGCCCCGGCCAGCAGCGCCGACTTCACCACGATGTCGCCGAGGATCGTGGAGCGCTCGACCGGCTCGAACATGCAGGTGCCGAGGCTGGGGGTCGCCGAGGTGAGGCACTCGCCGGGGTCGGTCGCCGACTTCGGCACGTCCTTGATCACCACCACCCGCTCGGCGTGGGCGCGCAGCTCGTCGAAGAGCTCGTCGTAGCCGCGCTCGAGCTCGGGGGCGATCTTCTCGATCGTCAGGACCCGCCGCCCGTCGACCCACACGCCGTTGACCGGCGGCGACGACGACACGACCACGAGGTCGGGGGCGAGCGCGGCGACCTGGTCGGAGACCCAGTCCTGGAACTCGTCGCAGCCGGTGAAGACCACCGCCTCCTTGAGCGGCGCCACGCTCACGTGGCCGGCCGGGCACTGCGGCTTGACCAGGTAGAACGCGCGCCAGCCGGAGTCGAGGGTGATCCGCTCCAGCGCCGGGATCCACGCCCGGGCGTGCGAGTCGCCGATGACCACGATGGTGCGCTCGCCGGCGGGGTCGCCGCGCACGCAGAGGCGGCGCACGTCCTCGCCGTAGTCGCAGTCGCCGACGTCGGCGATGCTCTGGCGCAGGTCGAGCAGGTCGGGGGTCAGGTCGCTGGGGATCGCGACCTCCTGGCGCGCCGCGCGCACCGAGGCCTTGACCAGCGCCACGGTCTCGTCGTGGTGGTTGCGCTCGCGCACCGTGATGGCGGGGTTGTCGCCGCCCTCGCCGCCGCGCCACTCGGTGTAGTGCCACGACCCGGCGGCGGCGCCGACGACCAGCACCAGGCTGGCGGGGTAGAGCACGAGCGGGCGCGGGGAGGGCAGGCGCACGGCGACGCGCCCGGTGCGGAAGGGCGTCTCGACGAACCGGTAGGTCAGCCACGCGAGGTTGACGACCACCAGCACCGCCACCAGCCGCTCGGTGACGGTGAGGGCGCGGCCCAGGTGCTGCTCGGTGATGACGAGTGCCGGCCAGTGCCACAGGTAGAGCGAGAAGGACCAGTCGCCCAGCAGCCGCGCCGGTCGGCAGGTCAGCAACCAGCGCACCGGGGCCGGGTGGCCGGCGACGGTGCTGCCCGCGGTGACCAGGGCGGCCGCGCCCAGCACCGGCAGCAGGGCGGCGTACCCCGGGAAGGCGGTCGCGGGGGAGAGCAGGACCCCGGCGGCGACGACGGCCCCCAGGCCGCCCAGCGCCAGCAGCCACGACACCGCCCGCGGCAGGTGGGGCGCGAGCCGCGGCAGCACCAGCGCGAGGATCGCGCCGACCCCGAGCTCCCAGACCCGCGCGGGGGTGGAGAAGTACGCCGCGGCCGGCTCGGCGGGGGTCGAGGCCAGTGACCACACCAGCGACGCGGTGGTCACGAGCAGCAGCACGACCAGCGTCGCGCGACGGGTCAGGTGGCCGCGCCCGGTGCGCCGCGCCAGCGCCGCCAGGGCGAGCAGCAGCAGCGGCCAGACGACGTAGAACTGCTCCTCGACGGCCAGCGACCAGTAGTGCTGCAGCGGGGACGGACCGGTGCCCTCGGCGAAGTACGAGACGCCCTCGCCGGCGAAGTGGATGTTGGCGGCGAAGAGCCCGGCCCACACGGCGTCGTCGACGAGGTCGCGGGCGTTGACCAGCGGCAGCCACACCAGCGCGGCCAGCAGCGTCACGACCAGCACGAGGGTGGCGGCGGGCAGGATGCGGCGGGCGCGGCGCGACCAGAAGCCGGCCAGCGACACGCGGCCCTCGGCCTCGACCTCCCGCAGCAGCAGCCCGGTGATGAGGAACCCGGAGATGACGAAGAAGACGTCGACGCCCACGAAGCCGCCGGACAGGAACGGGACGCCGGCGTGGGCCGCGATCACCAGCACGACGGCCAGGGCGCGCATGCCCTGCACGTCGCGGCGGTGCCGTGTGCCGCTGCCTGACGCCACCTCGTGCCTCCCCATGTCCGACCCCTCGCGCCGACCTGCCTCCGAGGTCTTAACAGGTGACCGGGCCGATCGTTACGCGCCTCGAGGGTGCCATGATCGCGGGGCGCCCGGGCGGAACTCGGCCGAGGCGGACCGAACTTCGCCGAGCTTGAGGAGCACCAGCGTGACGACGTACCGCATCGCAGTGATCGGCGGCACCGGCCCGCAGGGCAAGGGCCTGGGCTACCGCTTCGCGAGGGCCGGTCACAGCGTGGTGCTCGGCTCGCGCTCCGCGGAGAAGGCCGGCCCGGTCGCCGACGAGGTCACCGAGCGGCTCGCCGGCGTCGAGGGCGCCGGCTCCGTGACCGGCGCGAGCAACGTCGACGCGATCGGCGAGGCCGACGTCGTGCTGCTCGCCGTGCCGTACGACGGCCACGCCGAGCTCGTCGAGTCGCTCCCGCTCGCGGGCAAGACGGTCATCTCCTGCGTCAACCCGCTCGCCTTCGACAAGCGCGGCGCCCACGGCCGCGTCATCGACGGCGGCGAGGGCTCGGCCGCCGAGGAGGCCCAGCGCCTGCAGCCCGAGTCCACCGTGGTCGGTGCCTTCCACAACGTCTCCGCGGTGCTGCTGTGGGGCGACGACGACCACCTCGACGAGGACGTCCTGGTCGTCGGTGACGTCGTCGAGGCCAAGGAGGTCGCCATGGACCTCGCCGCGTCCGTCACCTCGCGCCGCGGCATCGACGCCGGCAAGCTGCGCCTGGCCCGCCAGCTCGAGCCCTTCACCGCGGTGCTGATCTCGATCAACCGCAAGTACAAGACCCACGCCGGGGTGCGGATCACCGGTCTCTGAGCCCCGACCTCTGAGCCCTGGCCGGCGGGGCCTCAGGCGGAGTGGCGGCGCAGCATCCGCTGCGGCACGGCGACCAGCAGGACCAGCACGACCGCCAGCAGCGGCACGCCGGCGACGAGGCCGGCCGTGCGCCCCACCACCACGTCGAAGACGAACACGCTGATGCCCACGAGCAGCAGCCCGATGCCGGTGAGGACCCCGGCCACGAGCCGCTCCGCGACCCGCACCAGGTGCGGCTTGACGTGGCGGCCGGAGACCCGACGGTGGATGGCGATCGGGGTGACCACCAGCGCCGTGGTCAGCAGCGCGACCAGCACGATCACCAGGTAGAGCGTGCGCTGGTAGGTGTCGAGCTCGCTGAAGGTGTCTTGGAAGGGCAGCGTCAGCAGGAAGCCCGCGATCAGCTGGGTGCCGGTCTGCATCACCCGCAGCTCCTGCAGCAGGTCGTTCCACTTCCGGTCGGCCTGCTCGTCGATCGTCTCGTCGCGCCCGGTCTCCATGACGGGATCCTGCCGCGACCTACGGGGCGAGGGCGAGGTCGTCGACCTGCTCGGCGCCGGGGAGCGCGGCGACGAGGTGGCCGGGGACGAGGAGCTTGGAGCGGCGCAGGCCGGAGCCGAGGACGGCGACGTCGATGCCGGCGACGCGGCTGTCGACCAGCACCCGCCACGGGCGGGGGAGGCCGGCGGGGGTGATGCCGCCGTGCTCCATGCCGCTCTCCTCGGTCGCGCGCTCCATCGGCAGGAACGAGCACTTGCGCACGTCGAGGGTGCGCTTGACGAAGCCGTTGACGTCGGCGCGGGTGTCGGCGCGCACCACGCAGGCCGCGACCCGCTCCTCCCCGGCGCGCCGGCCCGAGACCACCACGCAGTTGGCGCCGGTGGCCATCGGCAGGTCGTAGGCGGCCGAGAGCGCCGCGGTGTCGGCGAGTGCCGGGTCGATCGCGGTGACCGCGACCTCGTCGACGTGGCGCCAGTCCAGGAGGGCCGCGGCCACGGGCCCGGCCAGCAGGTGGAGGTGCTCGCGCACGGGCAGCGGCTCGAGGGCACCGAGGGTCGGCAGGCTCATGTGTCCATCCTGCCGTCCAGCCCTCACCGTCCGTTCACCTCCAGGTCGCCGCATCGTCCACACCCCCACGCACGCTGGAGGTCGTGACCACGCAGCAGCACCGACCGCTCCGTCGTACGTCGTCCCTCGCCGTCACCCCCGCGGTCGTCGCCCACCGCGGCGCCAGCGGCTACCTGCCCGAGCACACGCTGGCGGCGTACCGCGCCGCCATCGACCTCGGCGCCGACGACATCGAGCTCGACCTCGTCAGCACCCGCGACGGCGTGCTCGTCGCCCGCCACGAGCAGGAGCTGTCGTCGACCACCGACGTCGCCGAGCACCCCGACCTCGCCGGCCTGCGCACCACCAAGGTCGTCAACGGCACCGAGGTCACCGGCTGGTTCGCCGACGACCTCACCCTCGAGCAGGTACGCCGCCTCGGCGCGCGCGAGCGGCTGGCCGGGCTGCGTCCCGGCTCGGCGGCCCACGACGGGCTGCACGCGGTGCCGACCTTCGACGAGGTGCTCACCATGGTCGCCGAGGAGTCGGCGGCCCGGGGCCGCAGCATCGGCCTGATGGTCGAGCTCAAGGACCCCGCCTGGTCGGCCGCGCGGGGCCTGCCGCTGGTCGAGCCGCTCGTCGCCGACCTGCGCCGTCACGGCCTCGACCACGCCCGCTCGCGCGTCACCGTGATGTCCTTCGAGCCCACCGTGCTGCAGGCGCTCGCGCCGGTGCTGCGGGTGCCGCTGGTGCAGCTGCTCGGTGCCCTCGACCGCCGCCCGGCCGACCTGGCCGCGCTCGGCGACCCCCGCACCTTCGCCGACCTGGCGACGCCGGCCGGCCTCGCCGAGGTCGAGCGGTACGCCGACGGCGTCGGCGCCCGGCACAGCCTGGTCACCCGCGACGTGGCCGGCGCGATGGTGGCCTCCGACCTGGTGCGCGACGCACACCGCGAGTGGCTGACCGTGCACGTGTGGACCCTGCGCGCGGAGGCGGCGTACCTGCCGGCGCCCTTCCGCGGCCGGGAGGACCACGGCGACCTCGCCGGCTACACCGCCCTGCTGCTCGACCTGGGCGTGGACGGCCTGATCACCGACCACCCGGACGTCGTGCTCGGCGCCCGCGACGCCCACACCGTCGGCGCGCGGGTGCCCGCCGGGCGGTAGTCGCTCAGCGCCGGTCCGCGCGGCGACGGGCCGCGCCCCAGGTGGTGGCCAGCAGCCCCGCGGCGCCGGCGACCAGCCACGGCACCGGCAGCAGCCAGCGCAGCGCCTCGCCGTCGACGGCGTCGGCGGCCAGCACCGCCCAGATCGCGGCCAGCCCGAGGAAGGCCAGGCCCATCACCAGCTGTCCCACGTTGACCGGGTGACGGCCCTCGGCCCAGAACCCCTGCCCGTCGACCGGGTGAGTGGTGTGCTCGCTCATGGTGTCCTCATCTCGATCTCGCCGAGGCCGGCCTCGGCGTCGACGGTCAGTCGGGGCGCGTCGTCGTCCCGGTCGGGGCTGGTGCGGCGCAGGCTGGTGTCGAAGCCACCGGTCTCGTCGCCGAAGAGGTCGATGTGGCCGGCGGAGACCACACCGCTGGCGACGACCTCGAGACCCTCGGGCACCAGGACCTCGATCCGCCCGACGTCGACCTCGAGGGTCAGGGTGCGCCCGTCGAGCTCGTCGAGGTCGGCCACGGAGGTCAGGTCGATGACCATCTCGCCGGCGTCGAGGCGGTAGCCGGCGGCCAGGGCGTCGGCCGTGGCCGGGACCCGCAGCAGGTCCTCGCTGTCGTGGTCGGCGGCCGCGGTGACACCCAGCACCGGGAGCAGCAGCAGCCCGACCAGGACCAGCCCGCCGGCGCGTCCGAAGAAGGACCCGACCACCAGCGCCGCGCCCACCAGGGCCAGCGCGAGCGCCGGGTAGGCGGCCGCGGCGACACGGGCGCCGGCCAGGTCGACCGTCCCGAGCACGCCCACGGCGAGGGCGACCAGCGCCAGGGTGAACAGGAAGAGCCGCGGGCCGCGTCGGCGCGCCAGGGCGGCCGGCGCCCCTGCCGCCCCTGCCGCGTCGGTCCCGACGGCCCCTGCGGCGACGGCGGACCGCCGCCGGTCGCGGCGGCTCAGCAGCCAGGCCACGAACAGCCCGACCAGCACCAGCGGCCACGGGAACCACCAGTCCTCGCCGGCCGACCCGATGACGTCGCCGAGGAGGGCGAGGCCGGCCACGCCGCCGGCCAGCACCAGCGCGATGCCGCGGCTGCGTGCGTCGAGGGAGATCGTCGCCTCGCCGGTGTCGTCGCGCGGCACGAACAGCCAGCCGGCGGCGTACAGCAGGAGGCCGGCGCCGCCGAAGAACGCGAGCACGACAAAGGTGACGCGCAGGACGAGCGGGTCGACGTCGAGGTGACGCGCCAGGCCACCGGCCACACCGGCCACGTGGCGGTCGGTCGACGAGCGGCGCAGCCGGGCCAGGTCGCGGACCTCGGCGGCGGTGACGCGGGGCCCCTGCTCGTCGGCGCTCTCCGGCGCCTCGGGTGGTGTCGTGGTCATGGCCTTAGCCTGGACCGCCGCGGCGGCCGCCACCATCGGGGAACACCCTGGTCCGCGGTCATGGGATCCCGGGGTTCCTCCTCATGGTCGGGGCCCCGGCGCGGTGCGACGATGGACTCCTGATGACCAGCACCGAGCTCGAGCCCCGCCGGGCCCACCGCGACGCCCACGACCCCGTGCTCGGCGGCGTCGCCGGCGGCCTGGCGCGCCACCTGGGGCTGCCCGTGCTGTGGGTGCGCCTGGCCTTCCTGCTCGCCGCCGCGGCCGGCGGCCTGGGGGTCGTGCTGTACGCCGCGCTGTGGCTGGTGCTGCCCACGGACGCGGCCTTCGAGCGCAGCGCCCCGGGTCTCGAGGGCGCCACCCGCGGGGGTCGTCGCCCGGGCCGCTCCCGACGTCTCGGCGACGTGGGGCAGGTGGTCGCGCTCGGCGCCCTGGCGCTCGGTCTGCTGCTCGCGGTCGAGGCGGTGCTCGGGCGCGGGGTCGTGTTCTGGCCGGTGGCCATCGGGCTCGCCGGCGTCGCGCTGCTGTGGCGCCAGGCCGACGAGGCCCAGCGCGAGCGCTGGCTCGACACCACCGGGCACGTCGACCCGGTGCGGATCGTCTTCGGCTCCGGCGGGTGGGCGTCGTACGCCCGCGTGGGCGCGGGGGTGCTGCTCGTGGCCGCGGCCCTCGGCCTGGTGCTCTGGCGCGGCGGCGGGGCCGCCGCGGCCCGTGACCTGGTGGTCGCCACGCTCATCGGTGTGGCCGGCATCGCGGTCGTCGTCGGGCCGTGGGTCTACCGCCTGGCCTCCGACCTCACCGCCGAGCGCGAGGAGCGGGTGCGCAGCCAGGAACGCGCCGACGTCGCCGCCCACCTGCACGACTCGGTGCTCCAGACGCTCGCCCTGATCCAGCGCTCCGCCGACGACGGCCCCACCGTGGCCCGGCTCGCGCGCAGCCAGGAGCGCGACCTGCGGGCGTGGCTCTACAACGAGGAGGCGGCCGACGAGAGCAGCGTCGCCCGTGCGCTGCGCGCCGCGGCCGCGGCCGTCGAGGACGCCCACGGCGTCGCGGTCGACGTGGTCGCCGTCGGCGACGCACCGCTCGACGAGGCCCTGCGGCCCCTCGTCGCAGCGGCCGGCGAGGCGCTCGTCAACGCCGCCCGCCACGCGGGCGTGCCCCGCGTCGACGTCTACGCCGAGGTCGACGACCGGGCCGTCGAGGTGTTCGTGCGCGACCGCGGCCGCGGCTTCGAGCTCGACGCCGTGCCGGCCGACCGCTACGGCGTGCGCCGCAGCATCCTCGACCGGTTGCAGCGCCACGGCGGCACCGCCGAGGTGCGCACCGCGCCCGGTGCCGGCACCGAGGTGCGCCTGCGCCTGCCCCGCCCGCCCCAGGAGGACCAGTGACCGCCCGCCCCACCGCACCCGTCCGGGTCGTCGTCGTCGACGACCACGCCATGTTCCGCACCGGTGTGCGCGCCGAGCTCGGCGCCGTGGGGGAGGGCCTCGTCGAGGTCGTCGCCGACGCCGCCGACGTCGACGAGGCGGTGCGCGCGGGGGCCGAGCACGCCCCCGACGTGGTGCTGCTCGACGTGCACCTGCCCGGCGGCGGTGGGGTCGAGGTGATGCGCCGCGACCGCGCCGGCACGACCCGCTACCTCGCCCTCTCGGTCAGCGACGCCGCCGAGGACGTCATCGGCACGATCCGCGGCGGGGCCCGCGGCTACGTCACCAAGACGATCACCGGCCCCGAGCTCGTCGACGCCGTGCGCCGGGTGGCCGACGGCGACGCGGTCTTCTCGCCGCGCCTGGCCGGCTTCGTCCTCGACGCGTTCGCCGGCACCTTCGCCGTCGCCGAGGTCGACGAGGACCTCGACCGGCTCACCGAGCGCGAGCGCGAGGTGATGCGCCTGATCGCACGCGGCTACTCCTACCGCGAGGTCGCCGCCGAGCTCTTCATCTCGGTCAAGACCGTGGAGACCCACATGTCCAGCGTGCTGCGCAAGCTCCAGCTCTCCTCGCGCCACGAGCTCACCCGGTGGGCCACCGACCGTCGGCTGCTCTGACGGCCGCCTGGGGCCGGCTGCTCTAATGGACGCCATGCGCCACACCACTCTCGGGAACAGCGGCTGCGCCGTGTCCCGCCTCTGCCTGGGCACGATGACCTTCGGGGCCGAGACCGACGAGGCCGGCTCCCACGAGCAGCTCGACGTCTTCGTCGAGGCCGGCGGCACGCTGGTCGACACCGCCGACGTCTACACCGCCGGGGCCTCGGAGGAGATCATCGGCCGCTGGCTCGCCGACCGGCCCCGGGAGGTGACCGACCGGGTCGTGCTGGCCACCAAGGCCCGCTTCCCGATGGGGGAGGACCCGCAGGGCGGCGGCTCCTCGACCCGCCACCTGACCCGCTCGCTCGACGCCTCGCTGCGCCGCCTCGGGGTCGAGGCCGTCGACCTCTACCAGGTGCACTCCTGGGACCCGCTGACGCCGCTCGAGGAGACGCTGCGCACCCTCGACGGGTTCGTGCGCGCCGGGCGCATCCACTACTACGGCCTGTCCAACTTCACCGGCTGGCAGCTGACCAAGGCGGTGCACACCGCGCGCTCGCTGGGCCTGGCCGAGCCCGTGACCCTGCAGCCGCAGTACAACCTGGTCGCCCGTGAGGTCGAGTGGGAGATCGTCCCGGCCGTGCTCGACGCCGGCATGGGCATGCTGCCCTGGGGGCCGCTGGCCGGCGGCTGGCTCACCGGCAAGTACACCCGCGACGAGCGCCCCACCGGCGCGACCCGGCTGGGCGAGGACCCCGGGCGGGGCATGGAGGCCTGGGAGCGGCGCGGCACCGAGCGCACCTGGCGCATCGTCGACGCCGTACGCCGCGTGGCCGACGAGGCGGGCGCCTCGCCCTCGCAGGTCGCGCTGGCCTGGCTGCGCGAGCGTCCCGGCGTCAGCTCGACGATCCTCGGCGCACGCACCACCGAGCAGCTGCGGGCCAACCTGGCCTCGATCGACGTGGTCCTCGACGCGGCGGCCACCGCGGCCCTCGACGAGGCCAGCGACCTGCACGCCGCCGACTACCCCTACGGCGAGCTCGGGGCCGAGCAGCGCTCCCGCGCCCTGGGCGACGGCTGAGCCCGCGCGCGACCTAGGATCGCGGCCGTGGACACCCTTCGCCTGATCCTGCTGTTCGTGCACGTCCTCGGCTTCGCCGCCCTCATCGGCGGTACGCTCGCCCAGGCGGGCGCGGGCCCCAAGAAGGTCAACGCGGCCATGCGCGACGGCGCCGGCACCGCCTTCGTCGCGGGCCTCGCCCTCGTCGGCGTGCTCGAGGCCGGCGACGCCGACGTCGACCACGCCAAGGTGGCGGTCAAGCTGCTCGTCGGCCTCGCCGTGCTCGGCCTGGTGATGGCCAACGTCAAGAAGGAGCAGCTCTCGCAGGCGCTGTGGGCCGCGGTGCTCGGCCTGAGCGTCCTCAACGTCGCCGTCGCGGTCTTCTGGTCCTCCGTGCACGTCTGAGAGCCACGCCCGTAGGGGTGAGGTCGCCGAACGTAAGGTCCGGCAGGTTCGAAGACCTCGGACACCCCCGTGGGGCGGCACCGCTCCCGGCGTCGGCGGCTCGACGTGCCACGGGTGGTGTGGGTTCGACTCTGAGGTCCGCTGAGATCCGATGAGACGCCGAACCCCGAGGAGTGCCGTGCCCGACCTGTACATCGACGGAAGCTGGTGCGACGCCGCCGACGGCGCCACCCGAGACATCCACTGCCCCGCCGACGGCCGCCACGTGGCGACCGTCTCGGAGGGCGGCGAGAAGGACGCGGTCGCGGCGGTCGTCGCCGCTCGCAGCGCCTTCGACAACGGCCCGTGGCCGCGGACGCCGGCGCCCGAGCGCGCCGCGCTGCTGCACCGCCTGGCCGACCGGCTGGAGGCCGACAAGGACGAGGTCGCGCGGCTGGAGTCGCTCGACACCGGCAAGCGCTTCGTCGAGTCGCAGATCGACGTCGACGACATCGTCTCGGTCTTCCGGCACTTCGCCTCGCTGGCCCAGGCCGAGGCCGGGCGGGTCGTCGACACCGGCATGCCCGACGTGGTCAGCCGGGTCGTGCACGAGCCGATCGGCGTCTGCTCGCTCATCACGCCCTGGAACTACCCGCTGCTGCAGACGTCGTGGAAGGTCGCGCCCTGCCTGGCCGCGGGCAACACGTTCGTGCTCAAGCCCAGCGAGCTGACCCCCTCGACCGCGATCTGGCTGATGAAGGCGCTCAGCGACGCCGGCCTGCCCGACGGCGTGGCCAACCTGGTGCTCGGCGCCGGCGACCGGGTCGGCCCGACCCTGACCGAGGCCCCCGAGGTCGACCTCGTCTCCTTCACCGGTGGGGTCGTCACCGGACGGCGGATCATGGCCTCGGCCGCCCCGACGGTCAAGAAGGTCGCGCTCGAGCTCGGCGGCAAGAACCCCAACGTGGTCTTCGCCGACGCCGACCTCGACGCCGCCATCGACAACGCGCTGACCGCGGTCTTCCTCGACTCCGGCCAGGTCTGCTCGGCCGGTGCGCGGCTGGTCGTCGAGGACACGGTCCACGACCAGGTGGTCGACGAGCTGGTGCGTCGCGCGGGCCTGATCCGGCTCGGCGGCCCGTTCGACGACGAGGCCGAGACCGGCCCGCTGATCAGCGCCGCCCACCGCGAGAAGGTCGAGGCCTACGTGGCGGCCGGCCTCGCCGAGGGGGCCACGCTGCGCGTCGGCGGCGCCCGCCCCGAGGGGGCGGCGTACGAGCAGGGGTTCTACTACCTGCCCACCATCCTCGACGACTGCTCCGCCGACATGTCGTGCGTGCAGGAGGAGAGCTTCGGGCCGGTGCTGACCGTGGAGCGCTTCACCGGCGAGGACGCCGACGCCCGCGAGGAGGCGGCCGTCTCGATCGCCAACGACACCGTCTACGGCCTGGCCGGGGCGGTGTGGACCAGCGACGCCGGCCGCGCCGAGCGGGTCGCCTCGCGGCTGCGGCACGGCACGATCTGGATCAACGACTACCACCCGTACGTCGCCCAGGCCGAGTGGGGCGGCTACAAGCAGAGCGGCACCGGGCGCGAGCTCGGGATCGCCGGTCTCGAGGAGTACCGCGAGACCAAGCACATCTGGCACAACACCCGGCCCGCCCGCGCCGGCTGGTTCCGAGACGACCGCAGCGACCGAGAGGAGTCGCAGCCGTGAGCACGAAGAGGTACGACTACGTCATCGTCGGTGGCGGCTCGGCGGGCTCCGCCCTGGCCAACCGCCTCTCGGCCGACCCCTCCACCAGCGTGCTGGTGCTCGAGGCCGGGCGCAACGACACCAAGCTCGACCCGTTCATCCACATGCCGGCCGCGCTGCCGTACCCGATCGGCAACCGGTTCTACGACTGGAAGTACGAGTCGGAGCCCGAGCCCCACATGGGTGGGCGCCGCGTCTACCACGCGCGCGGCAAGGTGCTGGGCGGGTCGTCGTCGATCAACGGGATGATCTTCCAGCGCGGCAACCCCGCCGACTACGAGCGCTGGGCCGCCGAGGCCGGGATGGAGCAGTGGGACTACGCCCACTGCCTGCCCTACTTCAAGCGGATGGAGACCTGCACCGCCGGCGCCGACGCCTGGCGCGGCGGCTCCGGGCCGCTGGTGCTCGAGCGCGGGCCGGCCACGTCGCCGCTCTTCGGGGCCTTCTTCGAGGCCGTCCAGCAGGCCGGGCACCCGCTCACCGACGACGTCAACGGCTACCGGCAGGAGGGCTTCGCGAAGTTCGACCGCAACGTGCACCGCGGTCGCCGGCTCAGCGCGAGCCAGGCCTACCTGCACCCCGTGATGAACCGCAAGAACCTCGACGTGCAGACGCTGGCGATGGTCACCGGGCTGCGCACCCAGGGCAACCGGGTCACCGGGGTCGACTACCTGCGCGGCGGCCGCCTCCAGCGCAGCGTCGAGGCCGGCGAGGTGATCCTCTGCGGCGGCGCCATCAACTCCCCGCAGCTGCTGCAGCTCACCGGCATCGGGCCCGCCGACCACCTGCGCTCGCTGGGCATCGACGTGCTCGCCGACCTGCCCGGCGTGGGCGAGAACATGCAGGACCACCTCGAGGTCTACATCCAGCACGCGGCCAAGCAGCCGGTCTCGATCGCGCCCTGGCTCAAGCACCGCCACAAGCCACGCATCGGCGCCGAGTGGCTCTTCGCGCGCAAGGGTGTGGGGGCCTCCAACCACTTCGAGGCCGGCGGCTTCATCCGCAGCAACGACGAGGTCGCCTACCCCAACCTGATGTTCCACTTCCTGCCGATCGCGATCCGGTACGACGGCTCGCAGCCGGCCGCCGAGCACGGCTACCAGGTGCACATCGGGCCGATGTACTCCGACGTGCGCGGCACCCTGCGGATCAAGAGCCGCGACCCGCTGGAGCACCCCGCCCTGCAGTTCAACTACCTCTCCACCGAGCGGGACCGCCAGGAGTGGATCGAGATGGTGCGCGCGGCGCGCCACATCCTCGAGCAGCCGGCGTTCGCTCCGTTCTCGGCCGGCGAGATCTCGCCCGGCCCCTCGGTCAGCACCGACCAGGAGATCCTCGACTGGGTCGCCGAGGACGCCGAGACCGCGCTGCACCCCTCCTGCACGGCCAAGATGGGCACCGACGACATGTCGGTGGTCGACCCCGCCACCATGCGGGTGCACGGCGTCGAGGGCCTGCGGGTCGTCGATGCGTCGGTGATGCCGTTCGTCACCAACGGCAACATCTACGCCCCGGTGATGATGCTCGCCGAGAAGGCCGCCGACCTGATCGCCGGCAACGAGCCGCTCGCCCCGCTCGACGTGCCCTACTACAAGCACGGGGCGGGCATGCCGCTCTACCCGGAGGGCGACCCGCGCAACGACGCCGCGCCCGGCACCGTCAAGGGCAGCAACCAGCCCGCAGGGACCATGGGAGGCCTGGCATGAGCACCGACACCACCGGCACGACGGGCCGTCTCGACCCCGCGCCGTCCGGGGAGCCCTCGGCCCGCATCAACCTGCCGGTCTTCGTGCCCTCGGCCCTGATCTCGCTGGCGGTCACGGTGTGGTGCGTCGTCGCCCCCGACCACGCCTTCAGCACGCTCGAGGCCGTGGTCGGCTGGGTCTCGACCTGGTTCGGGTGGTTCTACATCGCCCTCACGACCGCCGTGCTCATCTTCGTGGTCTACCTCGGGTTCTCCCGGTACGGAGCGGTGCGGCTGGGCCCCGAGCACTCCAAGCCGGAGTTCTCCACCGGGGCCTGGGCCGCGATGCTCTTCGCGGCCGGCATCGGCACCGACCTGATGTTCTTCGCGGTCTACGAGCCGGTGACGCAGTACCTCACCCCGCCCTCGACCCAGGGCGAGACCGTCGAGGCCGCCCGCGAGGCGACCGTGTGGACGCTGTTCCACTACGGCATCTCCGGGTGGGGCATGTACGCGCTGATGGGCATGACGCTGGCCTACTTCGCCTACCGGATGAACCTCCCGCTCGCGGTCCGCTCGGCGCTCTACCCCCTGGTCGGCAAGCGGGTCGACGGTCCGATCGGGCACACGGTCGACACCGCGGCCGTCATCGGCACGATCTTCGGCGTGGCCACCTCGCTGGGCATCGGCGTGGTCAGCCTCAACGTCGGGCTGAACGTGGTCTTCGGCATCCCGCAGGGCCTGGCGACCCAGAGCGCGCTGATCGTGCTCGCGGTCGCGATCGCCACGGTCTCGGCCGTCAGCGGCATCGAGCGGGGCATCAAGCGGATCTCCCAGCTCAACGTGCTGCTGGCGATCCTGCTCGCGGTCTACGTGCTGGTCACCGGGCGCACGGCGTACCTGCTCAACGCGCTGGTGCTCAACATCGGCGACTACGCCCGGCTCTTCCCCGACATGACCATGCAGACGTTCGCCTACGAGGACACCGGCGACTGGCTGAGCTTCTGGACGCTCTTCTTCTGGGCCTGGTGGATCGCGTGGGCCGCCTTCGTGGGGCTCTTCCTGGCCCGGATCTCGCGCGGGCGCACGATCCGGCAGTTCGTCGCCGGCACGATGATCATCCCGTTCAGCTACATCCTGATGTGGATCGGGATCTTCGGCAACGCCGCCATCGGCGAGATCCGCAGCGGCAACACCGGCTTCGCCGAGGCCGCCGCCGAGGCCGTCGACCCCTCCGAGGGGCTGTGGGCGCTGCTGCAGGAGTACCCGGCCTTCCCGGTGGTCGCCTCCCTGGCGATCCTGGTCGGGCTGCTCTTCTACGTCACCTCCGCCGACTCCGGTGCGCTGGTGATGGGCAACCTGACCTCGCGGCTGCGCACCGTCAACGACGACGCCGGCTCGGGCCTGCGGGTCTTCTGGGCGGTCGTCACCGGCGCGCTGACGCTGGCGATCCTGGCGGCGGGCAACATCTTCGCGCTGCAGTACGCCACCGTCATCGTCGGCCTGCCCTTCGCGTTCGTCATGGTCGTGGTGATGTGGGGCCTCTACCGGGCGCTCGCGCTCGAGGGCCACATGGTCGACAGCCGGCGCACGGCGCTGCCCGGCGCGCTGTCGGGCCGCACCACCGCGCCGGACCGCCGCCACGTGCCCTGGCAGGCCCGGATGCGCCGGGTGATGACGTTCCCCGACGTCGCCCGGGTCGAGGAGTTCGTCTCCTCGGTGGTGGTGCCGGCCCTCGAGGAGGTCGCCGACGAGCTGCGCCAGCAGGGCGTGGGCGCCGAGGTGGTCTCCGTCGTGGACGAGCGCGGGGAGGGCGCGATCGAGCTCGTCGCCGACGTGGGCGCCGAGCTGGCGTTCCACTACAAGGTGCAGCGGCGCACGGTGCCCATCCCGGCGTACGGCGGCTGGGCCCCGCGCGGCAACGAGACCTACTGCCGCCTCGAGGTGCACCTGCGCGACGGCGGGCAGGACTACGACGTCATGGGCTACACCCACACCCAGCTCATCGACGACGTGCTCGACCAGTACGAGCGGCACATCGAGTTCCTGCGCCGGGCCGACGGGGCCGGCCTGTGACGGAGGGCTGAGGCCGCGGGCAGGGGGTGGGGGCGCTCGCACGTAGGCTGGCCCCAGCATGAGCGAACCCACCACCCTGCCCGGATTCGAGCACCTCCGACCCGACGCCGAGGAGCCGCGCACCCGACGCCGCGGCCCGTCGCGCGAGGAGCTGCTGGAGGGGCTCAACGAGCCGCAACGCGCCGCCGTCGTCCACGAGGGCGCCCCGCTGCTGGTCGTGGCGGGGGCGGGCTCGGGCAAGACGCGGGTGCTGACCCGGCGCATCGCCTGGCTGATCTCGGAGCGCGGCGCGCACCCCGGCTCGGTGCTGGCCATCACCTTCACCAACAAGGCCGCGGCCGAGATGAAGGAGCGCGTCGAGGACCTCGTCGGCAAGCGGGCGCGGATCATGTGGGTCTCGACCTTCCACTCCGCGTGCGTGCGGATCCTGCGCAAGGAGGCCGACAAGCTCGGCTGGAAGTCGAACTTCTCGATCTACGACGCCGCCGACCAGAAGCGGCTGATGTCGCTGGTCTGCGGGGACCTCGACCTCGACCCCAAGCGCTACCAGCCCGGGGCGCTGCTCAACTGGGTCTCCGACCAGAAGAACGAGCTGCGCGACCCCGAGCAGGTCGCCGCGGAGACCCGCAACAAGCTGGAAGAGACCTACGCGTCGGTCTACGCGCTCTACCAGCGCCGGCTGCGCGAGGCCAACGCCCTCGACTTCGACGACCTGATCATGTCGACGGTGCGGCTCTTCCAGGCCTTCCCCGACGTCCGCGAGACCTACCGGCGCCGCTTCCGCCACGTGCTGGTCGACGAGTACCAGGACACCAACCACGCGCAGTACGCGCTGATCCACCAGCTGTGCGCCGAGCAGCCGGAGGAGACGGGCGACGGGCGGGGCGCCGAGCGGGTCGCGCCGGCCGAGCTGATGGTCGTCGGTGACGCCGACCAGTCGATCTACGCCTTCCGCGGCGCCAACATCCGCAACATCCTCGACTTCGAGCAGGACTTCCCCGACGCCGGGTCGGTGCTGCTGGAGCAGAACTACCGCTCCACCCAGACCATCCTGACCGCCGCCAACGCCGTGATCGGCAACAACCGCGGGCGCAAGCCCAAGCGGTTGTGGTCGGACGCGGGGGAGGGCGAGCGGATCGTGGGCTACGTGGCCGACGACGAGCACGACGAGGCGCGCTTCGTCTCCGAGCGCATCGACAAGCTCACCGACGCCGGCGTGCGCGCCGGCGACGTGGCGGTGTTCTACCGCACCAACGCCCAGTCGCGGGTGCTCGAGGAGGTGTTCATGCGCACCGGCCAGCCCTACAAGGTCGTGGGCGGGGTGCGCTTCTACGAGCGCCGCGAGGTGCGCGACGCCCTGGCCTACCTGCGGATGCTGGCCAACCCGGCCGACCAGGTCTCGCTGCGCCGCATCCTCAACACGCCCAAGCGCGGCATCGGCGACCGGGCGGTGGCGTGCGTCAACGCGCTCGCCGAGCGCGAGGGCCTGACGTTCTGGGAGGCGCTGCGCCGCGCCGAGCAGGCTCCGGGCCTCGCGACCCGCTCGCTCACCCAGATCCGCGGCTTCGTCGGCATGGTCGAGGAGCTGCAGTCGATGGTCGACGGCGGGGAGCGCCCCGACGTGGTCCTCGAGTCGGTGCTCGCGCGCTCGGGCTACCTGAGCGCGCTGGAGGACTCCGACGACCCGCAGGACGCCACGCGGCTCGAGAACCTCGCCGAGCTCGTCGCGGTGGCCCGCGAGTTCGCCGAGGACCCCCAGCCCGGGCCGTCGGTCGACCCCGCCGACATCGAGGAGGGCACCGTGGCCGTCGGCCTCGGCGACTTCCTGGAGCGGGTCGCGCTGGTGGCCGACGCCGACCAGATCCCCGACGACGACCCCGACAACACCGGGGTGGTCACGCTGATGACGCTGCACACCGCGAAGGGGCTGGAGTTCCCCGTCGTCTTCCTCACCGGCCTCGAGGACGGCGTCTTCCCGCACTCGCGCGCCCTGGGCGACCAGACCGAGCTCGAGGAGGAGCGGCGTCTGGCGTACGTCGGCATCACCCGCGCCCGCGAGCGTCTGCACCTGTCGCGCGCCCTGGTGCGTTCGGCATGGGGCGCGCCCGCGCACAACCCGCCCTCACGCTTCATCGACGAGCTGCCGGTCGACCTCATCGACTGGGAGCGCACCGAGGCGGCCCAGACCCGCTGGTCGCGGCCCGACGTCAGCGGCTCGTGGGGCGGCCAGCGCGGCAGCACCGGCGCGCCCACCGCCGCGGGGCGCCGCAACTTCTCCTCCGCCGCGGCCCGTGCCGACGCGGCCTCGAAGGCCAAGACGGCCAAGGAGATCCCCTCCCTCGACCCCGGCGACCGGGTCCTGCACGACTCCTTCGGGATGGGCACGGTCGTCTCCGTCGAGGGCGCCGGCGACAAGTCGGTCGCCTCCATCGACTTCGGCTCCGAGGGCGTCAAGCGCCTGCTGCTGCGCTACGCCCCCGTCGAGAAGCTCTGACCAACCGCAGCGCCG
>JBFGFQ010000031.1:0-19275 GCA_041579495.1 Nocardioides sp. | reverse complement strand
GCGCGGGGTGTCGCTGGCCATCCACACCCACGCCAACCACGCCCAGTCCGTCACTCCCCTCGTGGCCGAGGCCTCGCGCGCGATGCTCGACGCCGGCGTGCGCGACGTGCGCAACCAGGGCGTGCTCCTCAACGGCGTCAACGCCGACCCGCACGCGCTGCTCGACCTGTGCTTCTCGCTGCTCGACGGCGCCCAGGTGATGCCCTACTACTTCTACATGTGCGACATGATCCCGTTCTCGGAGCACTGGCCGGTCTCGGTCGCCGACGCCCAGCGCCTGCAGCACCACATCATGGGCTACCTGCCGGGCTTCGCGACGCCGCGCATCGTCTGCGACGTCCCGTTCGTCGGCAAGCGCTGGGTGCACCAGCTCGCCGACTACGACACCGAGCGCGGCATCTCCTACTGGACCAAGAACTACCGCACCTCCATCGAGGCCGACGACGCCCAGGCGCTCTCGCGCACCTACGAGTACTACGACCCGATCCACACCCTGCCGGAGGCCGGCCAGCGCTGGTGGGCCGAGCACGGCCGCCTCGACGAGTCCGCCCTCAAGGCCGCCGAGGTCGCCGAGGCCTCGCGGCGCACCGCCGCGCTGCAGGCCTGGTAGCCGCTGGCCCGGGCCCCGCCCCCGCCGTCTGGTCCTGCCGTTTGGTCACCAACGACATGTCGGCGGGGTCCGGGGCTGCCGTTTGGTCACCAACGACAGGGCCCTGGTCCCGGGGCCGCGCCCGGCCGAGACCCGCCGCTAGGGTCAGGGCACCTCTCGGGACCAAGGAGCCCATGTGCTGATCCGAACCCTGTGCCTGCCGCTGACCCTGCTCGGCGCCGTGGCGCTGTCGTCCTGCAGCGCCGAGGACACGGCCGAGACCGCACCCGAGGTGACCCAGCTGGTCACGAGCGGGCCGGGGACGGGCGACCTGCTGGTGCACGGCGTCGTCAACCGCGACGGTGCGCCCCAGCCGGGCGTGGAGGTCGTGGTCTCGCTGTGGCCCGAGACCGACGACCTGGAGGTCGGCGACGCGGTCGACATGTGGACCACCGATCCGGTCGAGACGGACGAGGACGGCCGCTACGGCGTCCGGGTCGACCCCGACGAGCTGTCGAGCCGCTACTTCCCGGCCGGCCGGGACCACCTCAACTTCGACGTGCGCGTCAGCAGCGACGCCCGCTTCACGACGTGGAGCACCACCGCCTGGCTGCTCGAGGACTCAGGTGTGTGGCGCAGCGAGCGGTCGCGTCCCGGCGACGAGGTGATCGACCTGAGCTTCGACCTCGGCGAGGAGACGGTGACCCTCACCGACTCCCAGGGGCGCAGCGACACCGACGAGAGCACCCTGTTCCCGGTGCCCTCGAAGTGATCAGGACGCGTCGTCGGCGCGCCCGGTGACCGGACGGTTCTCGTAGTAGGTCGTCAGCACGATGGTGGTGCGGGTCGAGACGTTGGCAGCGGCCCGGACCCGGGCCAGCAGGTCCTCCAGCGCCGCCGGCGAGGTGCAGCGCACCAGCAGCACGTAGGACTCCTCCCCCGCCACCGACCAGCACGACTCGATCTCCTCGATGTGCTCGAGCCGGGCCGCGCAGTCGTCGGGCTGGGAGGGGTCGATCGGGCGGATCGAGATGAACGCCGCCAGCGGCACGCCGATCTCGGCGTGGTTGATGGTGGCACCGTAGCCCTGGATCAGGTCGCGCTGCTCGAGTCGCTTGACCCGCTGGTGCACCGCCGAGGTCGACAGCCCCGTGGCCTTGCCCAGGTCGGTGAAGGACATCCGCCCGTCGTGGGCCAACAGCTCGAGGATCTTGCGGTCGGTCGCTTCGACACCGGTGTGGCTCACGGGGGCCAGCCTAGTGCCGGTCGGGGTCGTGAACGCGGCACGCCCCTGCCAGACTGCCCCCGTGACCCAGCAGCCCGGCCGCCTGATGCTCCTCGACACCGCCTCGATGTACTTCCGTGCCTTCTTCGGCGTCCCCGAGATCCTCGCGCCCGACGGCACCACGCCGGTCAACGCCGTGCGGGGGCTGCTGGACTTCATCACCCGCCTGGTCGACGAGTACCGCCCCACCGACCTGGTCTGCTGCTGGGACGACGACTGGCGTCCGCAGTGGCGCGTCGACCTGGTGCCGACGTACAAGGCGCACCGGGTCGAGGAGGAGGTCGAGAGCTCCCCCGACGTGGAGGAGGTGCCCGACCCGCTGCAGGTGCAGATCCCGATCATCGTCGACGTGCTGGCCGCCTACGGGATCAAGGTCGTGGGCGCCCCCGAGGCCGAGGCCGACGACGTCATCGGGACCCTGGCCACCGGCGCCGGCCAGCCGGTCGACATCGTCACCGGCGACCGTGACCTGTTCCAGCTCGTCGACGACGAGGCCGGCGTGCGGGTGCTCTACATCGCGCGCGGGGTCGGCAGGCACGAGCGGGTCGACAACGCGTGGGTGCGCGCCAAGTACGACGTCGACGCCGCCCAGTACGCCGACTTCTCCACGATGCGCGGCGACGCCTCCGACGGCCTGCCCGGGGTCAAGGGCGTGGGCGAGAAGACCGCGGCGACCCTGCTGGCGCGCCACCACGACATGGCCGGCATCATCGCCGCCGCCGAGGACCCCGACTCGGGGATGGGCCCGGGACCGCGCGCCAAGATCAAGGCCGCCGCCGACTACCTGGCCGTGGCCCCCGAGGTCGTCGCCGTACGCCGCACCCTCGACCTGGACCGCTCCGGCTTCACGCTGCCCCGCTCCCCCGCCGACCCCGACCGGCTCGCCGAGCTGGCGGCCCGGTGGGGCCTGGAGAGCCCCGTCGAGCGTCTGAACGCGGTGCTGACCACCCTCTGACCGCCGTCCCCGGGAGCCGGGGCCCATGGCCCGTTGCCGTTGGTGACCAAACGGCAGCGATCCGGTGCCCCGGGATGCCGTTGGTGACCAAACGGCAGCCCGGGGCCGAGGCGGCTACTCCTCGGTGACCCCGGAGTAGGCCACGACCCCGCGGCGCATGGAGCCGATGGCCTCCCGGGCGGTGCGCCGCACCGGCGAGTCGCCGGCGGCGTCGGCGACCTGGCCACAGAGGTCGAGGACCTGCTTCATCCAGCGCACGAAGTCGCCGGCGGCCAGCTCGCTCTCCCCCAGCACGTCGTCGAGGTCGTCGCCCTCGCACCAGCGGTAGGCGATCCAGGCGAAGCCGAGGTCGGGCTGGCGCAGGTAGTCGAGCTTGTGCTCCTTCTCGAGCCGGTCGAGGTCGCCCCACAGGCGGACCATCGAGCCGATGGCCTCCTTGGTGGCCCCACCGGGCACCCGCGGCGACGAGGCGTCGTCGGGGCGCCGGGCCTCGAAGACCAGGGTCGACAGCGCCGCCGCCAGCCCCGACGGCGTGAGGCCGTCCCACACCCCCAGGCGCAGCGACTCGGCCGCGACCAGGTCCATGTCGGAGTAGAGCCGGCGCAGGTGGCTGCCCTGCTCGGTGACCACCGCGTCGGCGCCCTCGTCGCTGAGGTAGCCCAGCGCGGTCAGCACCTCGCAGACCCGGTCGAACTGGCGGGCCACGGTGTTGGTGCGCTGCTCGACGCGCCGCTCGAGGGTACGGGCGTCGCGCTCGAGCTTGAAGTGCCGCTCGGCCCAGCGCGAGTGGTCCTCGCGGTCGGGGCACTCGTGGCAGGGGTGGGTCTTGAGCCGCCGGCGCAGCTCGGAGACCTCGCTCTCCCACGCGCTGGGCTCGCCGCCGTGGGCGCGCCCCGCCGCCTTGGCGCCCTTGGGGCCCTGGCGCAGGTGGCGCGGCGGCAGGTCGCGCGTGCGCATCCGCAGCTGGGCTGCGAGGTCGCGGCGCATCTGCGGGTTGCGGGCGTTGAAGGAGCGCGAGATCTTCAACCGGGTCAGTGCCTCGACCGGCTCGGGGAAGTCGATCATCGCCAGGCGGCGCGACTGCTTCTCCAGGGTCACGACCAGCGGCCGCGGCCCCTCGGGCGACCAGCCCGGGTCGACCACGACGGCGTACCCCGCGAACTTGCCGGTGGGCACCTCGATCACGTCGCCGGGCTTGAGCAGCCGCAGCGACTCGATCGCCTCGGCGCGCCGGTCGTCACGGCGGGCCTTGCTGGCGCCCTTCTCGACGTCGCTGATGCGGCGGCGCAGCCCGGCGTACTCCATGAAGTCGCCCAGGTGGCACTGCGCGGCCTCGGCGTAACCCTCGAGCGCGTCCTCGCTCTTGCGCAGCTGGCGGGCGAGCCCGACCACGGCCTTGTCGGCCTGGAACTGCGCGAAGGACTGCTCCAGCAGCTCGCGCGCGGTGTGCCGCCCGAACTGGTGGACCAGGTTGACGGCCATGTTGTACGACGGGCGGAACGACGAGCGCAGCGGGTAGGTGCGCGTCGAGGCCAGGCCCGCCAGCTCGCGCGGGTTCATCCCCGGCTGCCACAGCACCACCCCGTGGCCCTCCGTGTCGAGGCCGCGGCGACCGGCGCGACCGGTCAGCTGGGTGTACTCGCCGGGGGTGATGTCGGCGTGCGTCTCGCCGTTCCACTTCGAGAGCTTCTCGATGACCACGGTGCGCGCGGGCATGTTGATGCCCAGGGCGAGGGTCTCGGTGGCGAAGACGACCTTGCACAGGCCGCGCTCGTAGAGCTCCTCGACGCACTGCTTGAACGCCGGCAGCATCCCGGCGTGGTGGGCGGCGACGCCGCGGGTGAGGCCGTCGAGGAAGTCGTGGTAGCCCAGGACGTGCAGGTCCTCGGCCGACAGGTGCGAGCACGCGTTCTCGACGTAGGCGAAGATCTCGTCGCGCTCCTCCGGCTTGGTCAGCCGGATCCCCGCGTTGAGGCACTGGGTGACCGCCGCGTCGCAGCCGACGCGGCTGAAGATGAAGACGATCGCCGGCAGCAGGCCCTCGCGGTCGAGGCGGTCGATGACGTCGGCGCGGCTCGGGATCCACACCTTGCGACCGTTGCCGACCTGCTTGGCCGCCGACTGGCGTCCCGGTTGCGAGCGCCCGCGCGGGGAGCGTCGGTCCTTGATCCGCGAGGCGGCCCAGTCGTCGCGGGCGACCTTGAGCAGGTCGTCGTTGACCGGCGCGCCCTCCTTGACGAACCCGGCGGCGGCGTCGACGTCGGAGGAGGCGAACAGGTCGAGCAGCCGGCGCCCGACCATCACGTGCTGGAACAGCGGCACCGGCCGCTTCTCCTCCACGATGGTGGTGGTCTCGCCGCGCACGGTCTCGAGCCACTCGCCGAACTCCTCGGCGTTGGAGACGGTCGCCGACAGCGAGACCAGCGCCACCGACTCGGGCAGGTGGATGATGACCTCCTCCCACACCGCGCCCCGGGAGCGGTCGGCGAGGTAGTGCACCTCGTCCATCACCACGAAGCCCAGGCCCATCAGGGTCGAGGAGCCGGCGTAGAGCATGTTGCGCAGCACCTCGGTGGTCATCACCACGATCGGCGCCTCGCCGTTGACGGTGTTGTCACCGGTCAGCAGGCCCACCTGGTCGGCGCCGTAGCGGTCGACCAGGTCGTTGAACTTCTGGTTCGACAGCGCCTTGATCGGGGTGGTGTAGAACGCCTTGCGCCCCGTGGCCAGCGCCAGGTGGATCGCGAACTCCCCCACGATCGTCTTGCCCGAGCCGGTCGGGGCGGCCACCAGCACGCCGCGGCCCTCCTCGATCTCGCGGCAGGCCTGCACCTGGAAGTCGTCGAGCGGGAAGGAGTACAGGGCCCGGAAGTCCTTGAGCACCGGGTGCTCACGGGTACGCCGGAACTGCGCGTACCGCTCCGACGGGGACAGCTCGTCGGTCGTCATGACCCCCAACCTACGTGAGGCCGCGAACCCGACCGCCCAGCCCCGCCCCGTCAGCCCAGCACGTGCAGCGCGGCCGGCACGGCCTCGATCTCCAGCGGGAGCGCGCCGAAGCGCTCGCCGTCGGCGTACGCCACGATCCCCGGCGCGCTGACCCGCACCCGGCGCACCCGGTGGTGCTCGTAGGCGGGGTGGGAGGCGACGGTGCCGGAGAACAACCGGGGATAGGTGCGCACCAGCGCAGGCTTGCCCATCGGCCGGATCACCACCACGTCGAGCAGCCCGTCGTCGAGCATCGCACCCTCGGTGATCCGCAGCCCGCCGCCGAAGGAGGGCCCGTTGCCGACCGAGACCATCATCGCCTCGAGCTCGACCCGCTCGCCGTCGAGCTCGAGCTCGTAGTGCAGCGGGCGGAAGGTGCGCAGCTCGGCGAGGGTGGCCAGGTTGTAGCGCATCTGCCCGTGCGGCCAGGTCATCTGGTTGGCGCGCTCGTTGACGACCGCGTCGAAGCCGGCGCACAGCACGGTCACGTACCAGCGGCTGCCGCTGCGGGCCAGGTCGAGGGCGTGGCTGCGCCCGGCCAGCACCGCGGCGGCGACCCGGTCGGCGGCCCGCGCGGGGTCGCGGCGGGGCAGGTCGAGGTAGCGGGCCACGTCGTTGCCGGTGCCGGCCGGCACCAGGCCCAGCGGGGTGCCGGTGCCGGCGAGCACCTGGGTGGCCAGGTGCACCAGGCCGTCGCCGCCGACCACGACCAGTGCCTCGGTCCCGGCGGCGACCGCCTCGGCGGCCAGGTCGGCGGCCTCGTCGGCGTCGCGGCCCTGCAGGTCGCCCACCGCCAGGCCGGCCGCGCGCAGCCGGGGCCGCGCGGCGGCACGGGCGCGGGCCCCGCGCCCGCGGCCCGCGGTGGGGTTGGTCAGCAGCGCGATCTCGCGCACGGGCGGCATCCGGCGACCCTAGTGCCAGCGACGCCTCGGCGCGCGCACCACGACGGCGTACGTCGCCGGCGGGCTCAGCCCCGGCCGGGTCCGGCGTCGCGGCCGATGCGCAGCAGCACCGAGTAGTGCTCGGGCGAGGCGCCCACGGCCTTGGCCAGGCGGCTCAGCGCGTCGAGGGCCAGGTCGGCGTCGAAGGCGGTGCCGGGCACCGCGAGGGTCAGCGGGGAGTCGGGCGTGGCCAGCAGCAGCACCTGGCCGTGGCGCCACGCCAGGTGGGCGCGCGAGCGGGTCTGGTCGTCGAGGACCGGGCGCGGGTAGGCCTCGTCGACGGCCAGCAGGTCGCAGGGGTGGCGCTCCTGCTCCCCGGCCCCCTCGAGGCGGCCGGTGACCCGGTGCCCGGTGCGCAGGCCCGACCCGGCGCTCCAGGTCACGTCGTGCTCCCCGAGCCACTCGGGCAGGTCGAACGGGTCGACCTCGTCCACCGCCGTGGCGGCCTCCTCGGATCCCGTCACAGGGCCGAGGCCTCGTCGGGCGAGAGCCCGGCGTTGAGCTTGCGCTTGGCGCGGCGGCGGTCGTTGAAGCGGGCGATGATCTCGGCGATGAAGAACAGCAGCACCATCGGCACCGCCATGAACGTCATCGTGAAGGGGTCGGCCGAGGGGGTGGCCACGGCGGCGAAGATGAAGATGCCGATCACCACCCAGGGCCGGTGCTTGCCCAGGCTGGCGCCGGAGACCACTCCGGCCAGGTTGAGCAGCACCACGAAGACCGGGATCTCGAAGGCGATCCCGAAGACCAGCAGGGTGCGGGTGAAGAACTGCAGGTACTCGGAGAACTCGACGATGTTGACGATGCCCTCGGGGTTGAACCCGATCAGGATCTCCAGGCCCTTGGGCAGCGTCAGGTAGCCGAGCATGATGCCGCCGAGGAACAGCGGGCCGGCGATCGCGGCGAAGACCCGGGTCCACTTGCGCTCGTGCGGGTGCAGGCCGGGCAGGATGAAGGCCCAGATCTGGTAGAGCCACATCGGGCTGGTGGCCACCAGCGCGGCGAAGCCGCACAGCTTCAGGTAGAGCAGCAGGCCGCCGCCGGCGCCGCTGGTGGAGGGGAAGGTGACCTCGTCACCGAGCTTCTCGCGGGCGCTGTTGTAGGGGCCCAGGACGAGGTCGAAGAGCTGGTCGAAGAAGAACAGCGAGACCGCGACCGCGACGACCAGGGTCAGCGCGACCTTGAGGACGCGCGCCCGCAGCTCGCGCAGGTGGTCCGACAGCGCCATCCGGCCGTCGGCCCCCACGGGGTGCAACGGCTTGCCGATGAAGAGCTTGGCGATCCCGGAGATGGTCGACACGAGGGCAGGGGCGTATCAGGTCGCGGCGCTGGGTGGGTCCGGCGGCTCAGCCGTGGTGCTTGTCGGCGTTGTTGGGCGCGGCCACGTCGGGCGCGGCGTTGTCGGTGCGCGCCGGGGGCAGCTCGGAGGGGGCCGGGTCGGGGGTCACCGTGGCCTCGTCGGTGGTGTCCTTGTCGTCGTCGCGCAGGCCCTTGGTCTCGGACTTGAAGATGCGCAGCGCCTGACCAGTGCCGCGGGCGAGCTCGGGCAGCTTGGCGGCACCGAACACGATGATGACGATGGCCAGGATGACCAGCCACTCAGCACCCTGGGGCATTCCGATCATGGGGGTCATGGAGCTTCTCTACCTTCTGTCGTGTGGGTATCGCGCACGGTCGGCTCGGCCGTGGGGCGCGAACGGTTCCATGCTACGTGAGGTGTTCGTAGAGACCGAGCGTCCGGCTTGCCTCGGCGTGGAACGAGTCGGTGAACTCTGCGGGTACGACGAGCCGCGCGTGCGGCGCCAGGCGCAGCAGCAGCCGGGTCAGCCAGCGCTGGTCGGCCACCAGCAGGTCGACCTGCCACAGCGCGTCGGGGTCCTCGCCCTGGGCGCGCACGTCCTCGACCGGGTAGTAGTCCACGACCCAGCGGGCCGGGGCCGCCAGCTCGAGGGTGGCCACCGTGGTGGCGCTGGAGCGGGTCAGCAGCCCCTCCGACAGGTCGCGGGGCGGGGCGGGGTCGGTGGTGGTGGTGGAGTCGAGCACCTCCGCGGCGCTGATCCGGTCGAGGCGGAAGAGCCGCGGCGCGTCGGCGCTGTGGCAGTAGGCGTCGAGGTAGCTGCGCCCCTGCGCGGTGACCACGCCGCGGGGGTCGACGACGCGCTCGGACTCCTCGTCGCGGGCGGGCACGAAGTAGGTCAGGCGGACCTGGCGGCGCGCGGTGGCGGCCTCCTGCAGGCGCCGCGCCAGCAGCGCGGTGTCGGCGTCGACGCCGTCGCGCCCGGGGTCGATGCGGGCGGCGCCGGCCTCGGCGGCCGCGGCCTCCAGCTTGGCCAGGGCCCGGTCGACGACCTGGCGGGTCTCGGCGCCGGCGCCGTTGCGCAGCGCGCGCAACGCCACGATCACGGCGCTGGCCTCGGTGGGGGTCAGCCGCATCGGGCGGGAGAGGTAGTCGGCGTTGGAGACCCGGATGACGCCGTCGCCGTCGGGGTCCTCGAGGGCGTCGAGGTCGACGTCGATGAGGTCGTCGGGGTAGCCGCCGGGCAGCCCGCACATCAGCAGCACCTTCAGGTCGCGCAGCAGCTGCTGCGGGCTGACCCCGAGCGCGGTGGCGGCCTCGTCGAGGCGCACCGAGTCGCGCGCGTGCAGGTAGGGCACCAGGGTCAGCAGGCGTGCGACCTGGTCCTTGGCGCCCGAGGGCGCCGGCCGGGCGGTGGGCTCGCTCACGACGCCTCCCGCCCCGCCTCGAGGGCCGCGCGCAGGCGCGCGACCACCTCGGCGCGCAGGCTCGATGGCTCCTCGACGACCACGGCGCTGCCGTGGCCCAGCACCTCGTCGGCCAGGCCCAGCGTGCTGCGGGTCAGCACCAGGCGGTCCCAGCGGGTCGCGTCGTCGGGTCCCACCACGTCGGTCTCGATGGTCTCCGCGCCGCGGCGCAGCAGGTGGCCGGCGCCGTGGCGCACCAGCAGCACCGCCTGCTCGGGCGGCGGCGTCGGCGCCAGGCGGCGGGTCGGCGCCTGCAGGTCGGTGCCCGGCGGGACGTCGTACGCCGCCGCGGGGCCGTGCCGGCGCGCCTGGCCCTGCACCCGGGAGAGCCGGAAGACCCGCTCCTCGCCACGGTCGGTGTCGAGACCGACGACGTACCAGCGCCCGGAGTGGCGCGCGACGCCCCAGGGCTGCAGGTGCCGGGTGGTGACCTGGCTGGAGGAGGCGGTGCGGTACTCGAACTCGACCGAGCAGCGCTCCTGGGTGGCCTCCCAGAAGACGTCGAAGGACGGCTCGTCGGCGCTCAGCCGCGGCTCGACGATGTCGAGGGCGCTCACGTCGACGTCGACGCCGGCGGCGGTCAGCTTGCGCACCGCGTCGGTGGTGGCCTCGGCCAGCCGGGCGTGCTGCCAGACCCGGGTGGCCAGGCCGATCACGGCCGCCTCGTCGGCCTCCAGCTCGATCGCCGGCAGGCCGAGCTGGTCGGGCTGGATGCGGTAGCCGGGCTCGTCGTCGAAGTAGGCGTCCATGTGGCCCACCTCGATCGGCACGCCCAGGCTGCGCAGCTCCTCCTTGTCGCGCTCGAACATCTTCTCGAACGCCTCGTCGGTGGAGCCGGGGTAGAGGATCGAGCGGATCCGCTGCTTGGGCACGAAGTGGCGCTGGACCAGCAGCATGATCAGCAGGTTCATCAGCCGCTCGCTCTTGCGTACCGCTGCCATGCCGCCCTCCTCCGCTCGTCTCTCGTGGTCGTCCCTGTGTTGTGGCCGCTCGTGGTGCTCGTGCCCGGTGGGGCTACTCGCTGGCCGGGCTCTCCTGCTCGCTCGGCGAGCCGGGGACCGCGGGGCTCGGCTCGGCCGGCTCCTCCTCGCTCAGCTCGGCCTCCTCCTGGGGGGCCTCCTCGGCCGCGTCGGCCGCGGCGGGCCGGGGAGCCACGCCGAGGATGTCGACGAGGAAGTAGATGGTGTCGGTGCCCTTGATCTTGGCCTCCTCGTTGCCCTCGGGGCCGTAGCCCAGCTCGGGCGGGATGGCCAGCCACACGCGGCTGCCGACGCTCTGGCCGACCAGACCCTTGTTCCAGCCCTCGACGAAGCCGCCGGGGCCGAGCACGCCGACCAGCGGGGTGCCGTCGAAGCTGCCGTCGAAGGGCTTGGGCTTGCCGTAGACCGAGCCGAGGTAGTCGACCATCACCGCGTCGCCCTTGCGCACGACCGGTCCGCCGCCCTCGACGACGGTCTCGACCTGCAGCTCGCCGGTGGGCTTGGGGATGCCCTTGAAGAGCATCGACTCCGGCTGCCCGTCCTCGTCGAGGACCAGGTCGGGGGCGATGCCCTCCCCCTCCTCGGCGTACGGCACGCCGACCGGGGTCGGGCCCAGCACGTCCATGACCAGCAGCAGCGGGTCCTTGTTGTTCACGCCCAGGGCGGCGTTGCCGACCTCGCCGAAGAGCTCGGAGGCCTCGAAGCCGACCGCGACGCGGGCGCCGACCCGGCGACCGGAGAGGGCCTCGGAGAAGACCTCGGGCAGCTCGCCGGAGCCGAGGTCGAGCACCTCGGGCGAGGCGGAGGCGTAGGTGCTGATCGCGGTCGACTCGTCGAAGCCGTTGCTGAGCAGGTACTGCACCAGCACCGCGGAGTCGTCCTCCAGCTCGACGCCGTCGCCCTCCTCGAGCACCTCGACCTCGACGTCACCGGTGGTGTCGACGTCCTCGGTCCACTCCACCTCGGGCTCCTCCCCGACCTCGCCGGTGACCTCGACCGAGGAGACCACGCTGCGCGCCTCGTCGGCGCCGTCGGAGCCGCAGGCCGCGAGGGCGGGGATCAGCAGGGCAGGTACGAGGAGGGCCATCGGCCGTCCGGGGCGTCGCAACACCGGGAACATCCTTCACATCACGAGACTCGGAGGGAGCCACCCGCGCCTGCGCCGGTGACCCCGAGCACCCTATCCGCCCTCCCCCAGCCTCCCCGCCCAGGCCCGCCGCCCGCGCGTCCGCGTCCTCTGCTCTGTCGTTGGTGACCAAACGGCTCGCCGGCGGGTCGATCCGTTGCCGTTGGTGACCAGACGACAGGCCCCTGGCGCCGGACGCGGCGCCGGGCACCACGCCGGGCCGCACAGAGCCTCCAGCGCTACATGCCTTCGATGAGCCGCTGGACCCGGTCGTCGTAGGCCTTGAACGGGTCCTTGCACAGCACCGTGCGCTGCGCCTGGTCGTTGAGCTTGAGGTGCACCCAGTCGACGGTGAAGTCACGACGGCGCTCCTGGGCGCGTCGGATGAACTCGCCGCGCAGCCGGGCCCGGGTGGTCTGCGGCGGCACCGACTTGGCCTCGAAGATCTTCAGGTCGGTGGTCACACGCGCGACCTGCCCGCGCTTCTCCAGCAGGTAGTAGAGCCCCCGCCCACGGTGGATGTCGTGGTAGGCCAGGTCGAGCTGGGCGACCCGGGCGTGCCCCAGCGGCAGCCCGTGCTTGGCGCGGTAGGCCTCGATCAGCTTCCACTTGATCACCCAGTCGATCTCGCGGTCCACGAGCCCCAGGTCGTCGGACTCGACGGCCTTCAGGGTCCGCTCCCACAGGTCCAGGGCCTGCTCGATCACGGGGGTGCTGATCTCGCGGCGGTCCACGAAGTCACGCGCCTTCGACAGGTACTCCGCCTGGATCTCCAGCGCGCTGGCCTCGCGGCCGTTGGCCAGGCGCACCTTGCGGCGACCGGAGGTGTCGTGGGCGATCTCGCGGATCGCCCGGATCGGGTTCTCCATCGTGAGGTCGCGCATCACCACGCCCTCCTCGATCATCCGCAGCACCAGGTCGCAGCTGGCGACCTTGAGCATCGTGGTCGTCTCGGACATGTTCGAGTCGCCCACGATGACGTGCAGGCGCCGGTACTTCTCGGCGTCGGCGTGCGGCTCGTCGCGGGTGTTGATGATGGGGCGGGAACGGGTGGTGGCGCTGCTGACGCCCTCCCAGATGTGCTCGGCGCGCTGCGAGACCGAGTACGACGCCCCGCGCGGGGTCTGGGTGACCTTGCCGGCACCGACGATCACCTGGCGGGTGACCAGGAACGGGATCAGCACGTCGGCCAGCCGCGAGAACTCCCCCGCGCGCCCGACCAGGTAGTTCTCGTGGCAGCCGTAGGAGTTGCCGGCCGAGTCGGTGTTGTTCTTGAACAGGTAGATCTCGCCGGCGATGCCCTCGTCGTGCAGGCGCTGCTCGGCGTCGAGGAGCAGCCCCTCCAGGACCCGTTCACCGGCCTTGTCGTGGGTGACGAGCTCGACGATGTCGTCGCACTCGGGCGTCGCGTACTCCGGGTGGCTGCCGACGTCGAGGTAGAGCCGGGCGCCGTTGCGCAGGAACACGTTGCTGCTGCGGCCCCAGCTGACGACCTTGCGGAACAGGTAGCGCGCCACCTCGTCGGGGCTGAGGCGTCGCTGCCCCTTGAACGTGCACGTGACGCCGTACTCGTTCTCGATCCCGAAGATCCGACGGTCCATGTGTGCACACTACGACCAGGTTGGTCGCCGTGGGGGGACGAACGCCCGAGGTCGACCGCATCGTCGCGGCCGGTGTCACCCGGCGCGGGCCACCACGAAGTCGCCCCAGCGCCGCCACCGGTCACGGACCCGGGCGCGCCCGGTCGCGCCGTACATCGAGTCCTCCACCAGCCGGCGCCACGCGTCGAGACGCCGTAGGTCGTGCGGGCGGTCCAGGACCCGGTCGAGCTCGTGCATCAGCACGATCGGGTGGTGCAGCAGGTCGTCGAGGGTGTAGCCGTGGCGTTCGTACGCCGCCGCGAGCAGGCCGCGCTCGCGGCGCAGGTCGGCGCGGTGCTGGGCGGGGTCGCGGTGCACCCCGCCGTCGTACTCGTGGAGCCGGCGGGTGCCGCTGATCAGCAGGTCGGCGCGGCCCACGACCCGCCCCTCGTCGTCGTGCAGCACCGCCTGCGGCTCGACCAGCACCCCCATCAGCCGGTGGATGGTGCGCAGCAGCGACTCACCCGCCGACTCGCAGCGGGGGTGGGAGAGCCGCCACGCGGCGCGCAGCACCCGCACGCCCGGGCGTCCGCTCGCCAGGATCTTCTCCATCGCCGCGGTGTCGAGGTGGCCGAGCGCCAGCGCCGAGTCGATCATGATCACCAGGTCGAGCAGACCGAAGTCGCGGGCGGCGCGCAGCAGGATCTCGGGCGGGCTGTCCACCGGCAGCCGACTGCGGTCCTGGGCGCGGCGCGGTCCCACCAGCCGCGAGCAGACCAGCCCGGCGCGCCGCGGGCGGGGATCCTTCTGGTGCACCGCGACGAAGACCGGCACGTGCTCGGGCAGCTGCGGCAGCCGCCAGCCCAGCAGCCGCGCGGCGGTCACCGAGGTGTAGACCGCCGACTCGGGCAGCACCAGCAGGTAGGCCTTGAGGTCGGCCACGAAGCGGGCGTCGTCGTGCTGGTCGGGCACCAGGTCGTCGTAGAGACCGTGGCTGACGCGCCGCTTGCCCGCCAGGCGCAGGTGGCCCCGGACGGGGCTCGAGGAGTGCGTGTCCATGCCCAGCAGCCTGGGCCCCGGGGCGGGCCATCAAACCGCTGCGCGGCAATCTGTGGACAACCGGTCCGGAGCCGTTTGGTCACCAACGGCAGCTCGAGTGGGCCGGTGGTTGCGGTTGGTGACCAAACGACGGCACCGGAGCGCACCACCGGACGCGGCGCACCCCGGTCGCCGGGTCAGGGCGCGACGGGCGGCTCGTCGTCGCGGGGCGTGCCAGAGGTTGCCTCGTCGCGGGTGGGCGGGGCGGTGGCGGCGTCGGCGTCGGCCTGCTGGGCCGCGCCGGGCAGGTGGCCCAGCACCGACTGGATCCGCGTCGGGCTGAGCCGGCTGAACTTGCGCGGCAGGGTGCGGGTGCGGTCGAGCACCGCGACCTCGAGGTCCTCGGCCGGGATGACGCGGTCCTCGTTCTCGTTGTGGCCCAGCGCCGCCACCGCCAGGGCCAGGGCGCCGTCGAGGTCGGCGTCGGGCGTGTAGTGCTGCTGCAGGTAGCCGGCCACCGACTCCGCGGCGCCCCCCATCACGGCGTACTGGTGCTCGTCGGCGACCTGGCCGTCGTAGGTGAGGCGGTAGAGCTGGTCCTCGGCGCTGCTGCGGCCGATCTCGGCGACGAACAGCTCGACCTCGTAAGGCTTCTCACCGCCGCTGGAGAAGATGGTGCCGAGGGTCTGGGCGTAGGCGTTGGCCAGGCCGCGACCGGTGACGTCGCGCCGGTCGTAGGCGTAGCCGCGCATGTCGGCCAGCCGGACCCCGGCGATGCGCAGGTTCTCGAACTCGTTGTAGCGACCCACCGCCGCGAAGGCGATCCGGTCGTAGATCTCGGAGACCTTGTGCAGCGCCTGCGAGGGGTTCTCGGAGGCGAACAGGATGCCGTCGGCGTACTGCACCGCCACCACCGAGCGTCCGCGGGCGATGCCCTTGCGCGCGAAGTCGGCCCGGTCCTTCATCAGCTGCTCGGGCGAGACGTAGAAGGGAGCGCTCATCGGCTCAGGCACCTCCGGTCAGCGGGGCGTGGGGTCCGTCGGGCCGGCCCATCCGGCCGGCGATGACGCGCTCGGAGATCTCCGCGACACGCTCCTCGTCGACCGCGCGGCCGCCCTCGGCGGTGATCAGGTGCACCATCGGGAAGATCCGGCGCGCCACGTCGGGGCCGCCGGTGGCGGAGTCGTCGTCGGCGGCGTCGTAGAGCGCCTGGATCGCCAGCGTCACCGCCTCCTCCTCGCCCAGGTCGGGGCGGTAGAGCTTCTTGAGCGCACCGCGGGCGAACAGCGAGCCCGAGCCGACCGCGTGGTAGCCGGTCTCCTCGTAGCGCCCGCCGGTGACGTCGTAGCTGAAGATCCGTCCCGCCGAGACGTCGACGTCGTAGCCGACGAACAGCGGCACCACGGCCAGGCCCTGCATGGCCATGCCGAGGTTGCCGCGGATCAGCGCCGAGAGCCGGTTGGCCTTGCCGTCCATCGACAGCCGGGCGCCCTCGATCTTCTCGTAGTGCTCCAGCTCGGTCTGGAACAGCCGCACCAGCTCGACCGCGAGGCCCGCGGTGCCGGCGATGCCGGCCGCGGAGAACTCGTCGGTGGCGAAGACCTTCTCGATGTCGCGCGAGGCGATGATGTTGCCCATCGTGGCGCGCCGGTCACCGGCCAGCAGCACCCCGCCGGGGTACGTCGCCGCCACGATCGTGGTGCCGTGCGGCGCCAGGTCGGTGGCCTGGCCCGGCGGCAGGGTGCGCCGCCCGGGCAGCAGCTCGGGCGACTGGGCGGCCAGGAAGTCGGCGAAGGACGAGGTGCCGGGCTGCAGGTAGGCGGCCGGCAGTCGGGGGTCGCCCGCGCTCACTGTCCGCCCTTCTGGATGAACGACTTCACGAAGTCCTCGGCGTTGGACTCGAGGACGTCGTCGATCTCGTCGAGGATGTCGTCGATGTCGCTGTCGAGCGCCTCCTTGCGCTCGGCGACGTCGGTCTCCGGGGCGGTCTCGACCGTCTCCTCGGTCTCCGGCGACTTGCGCGGCTGCTTCTGCTCCTGGGCCATGCTCCGACCCTAGCCGAGCGGTCCGAGCCAGCGGGGGGCTCCTCGCCCCGCGACACGCCGCTACCCGTCACCGACCAGCCCCCGACCAGCCCCCGACCAGCCCTCGACCAACCGCCGGCCAGCCGCCGTACGCCGGCGCGCCGGCTCAGCGGGTCAGGGCGGTGAAGAGCTCCTCGGCGCTGGCGCAGCGCTCCATCAGCTCGCCCACGTGCGCCTTGCTGCCGCGCAACGGGTCGATCGTCGGCACCCGCTGCAGCGACTCGCGCCCGGGCAGGTCGAAGATCACCGAGTCCCACGAGGCGGCCGCGACCGCGTCGGGGAACTTCTCCAGGCACCGGCCGCGGAAGTAGGCGCGGGTGTCGGTCGGCGGGTCGTGCATGGCGTCCTCGACCTCGGCGTCGTCGAGCAGCCGCTCGATGCGCCCGGCGCCGGCCAGGCGCTGGTAGAGGCCCTTCTCGGGGCGGATGTCGCTGTACTGCAGGTCGATGAGCGCCAGCTTCGCGTCGTCCCAGGCCAGGCCGTCGCGCTGGCGGTACTGCTCGAGCAGCTTCAGCTTCGCCACCCAGTCCAGCTCGCCGGCCAGGCTCATCGGGTCGCGCTCGAGCCGGTCGAGCACCGACTCCCAGCGCGCCAGCACGTCCACGGTCTGCGGGTCGGCGTCGGCGCCGAGCCGGTCCTCGACGTACTTGCGGGCCAGGTCGAGGTACTCCATCTGCAGCTGCACCGCGGTGAGCCGGCGCCCGTCGCGCAGCGTCAGCAGGTGCTGCAGGCCCGGGTCGTGGGAGACCGCGCGCAGCGCCGCCACCGGTCCCTCGACGCTGAGGTCGGCGTCGATGAAGCGGTCCTCGATCATCGAGAGCACCAGGGCGGTGGTGCCGACCTTGAGGTACGTCGAGACCTCGGCCAGGTTGGCGTCGCCGAGGATGACGTGCAGGCGCCGGTACTTCTCGGGGTCGGCGTGCGGCTCGTCGCGGGTGTTGATGATGGGGCGCTTGAGGGTGGTCTCGAGACCGACCTCGACCTCGAAGAAGTCCGCGCGCTGGCTGATCTGGTAGCCGTGCTCGCGCCCGTCGGGGCCGATCCCCACCCGCCCGGCGCCGCACACGACCTGGCGGCTGACGAAGAACGGGGTCAGGTGGTGCACGATGTCGGCGAACGGGGTGGAGCGGCGCATCAGGTAGTTCTCGTGCGCGCCGTAGGAGGCACCCTTGCCGTCGGTGTTGTTCTTGTACAGCACGATCGGTCCGCCACCGGGCAGCTGCCCGGCGCGACGCGCGGCGTCGAGCATCACCTGCTCCCCGGCCTTGTCCCAGCGCACCACGTCGAGCGGCGTGGTGACCTCGGGGGTGGCGAACTCGGGGTGGGCGTGGTCGACGTAGAGCCGGGCGCCGTTGGTGAGGATGACGTTGGCCAGGCCCAGGTCCTCGTCGGTCAGCTGGGACAGGTCGGCGACCTGGCGCGACATGTCGAAGCCGCGCGCGTCGCGCAGCGGGGTCTCCTCCTCGAAGTCCCAGCGCGCCCGCCGGGCCCGGACCGTGGCGCTCGCGTAGGCGTTGACGACCTGGGAGGAGGCGACCATCGGGTTGGCGTTCGGCTGCCCCGGCACGGAGATGCCGTACTCGACCTCGGTGCCCATCACCCGTCTCACACTCATGTGGCGAGCCTACGCGGCCCGGTGAGGTGGGGGCGCCCGTAGGCACGCCGGCATGAGCCGCTGGGAGGAACGGGTGCTGCCGCACCTGGTCGACCGGGCCCTGTCCACGGGCCCGGTGCACCGGCTGCGGGCCCGCACCTGCGAGGGCCTGCGCGGCCGGGTGCTGGAGGTCGGGTTCGGCTCGGGGCTCAACCTGGGACACCTGCCCGCCGAGGTCACCTCGCTGGACGCCGTCGAGCCCGCCGACCTGGGCTGGTCGCTGTCGCAGCGGCGCCGTGAGGAGGCCGCGGTGCCGGTGCACCGGGTCGGTCTCGACGGCCAGGCACTCGACGCGCCGGACGCGGCGTACGACGCGGTGCTGTGCACGTTCAGCCTGTGCACCATCCCCGATCCCGCGCTCGCGGTGCGCGAGGTGCGTCGGGTGCTGCGCCCCGGTGGTCGCCTGCACCTGCTCGAGCACGGCCGCTCCCCCGACGACCGGGTGCGCGCCTGGCAGCAGCGCCTGGAGCCGCTGCAGCGCCGGGTCGCCGGCGGCTGCCACCTGACCCGCGACCCGCTGCGGCTGCTGGCCGACGCCGACCTGCGCGTCGACGAGAGCGAGCAGCGCTACCTGCCCGGCCCCGCCCTGGCCCGACCCTGGACCTACGGCTACCGGGTGCTGGCGAGCAGGCCCGGATGAGCGGCGGCGGCCTGGCCGGGGTGCTGGCCGCGGCCGAGGCGCTGGGGCTGGAGGTCGAGGTGGTCCGCCACGGCCGGGTCGGCTCGGTGGCCGAGGCCGCCGCGGCCCGTGGCGTCGAGCCCGGGCGCCTGGTCAAGACGCTGGTGGTGCGCCTGGGCGGCGGGCAGCACGTGCTGGTGCTGGTGCCGGGCGACCGCGAGATCGCCTGGCCGGCGCTGCGGGCCGAGCTCGGTGTGAACCGCGCGGCCATGCCGCCGGCTGCCGAGGCGCTGGAGGTGACCGGCTACGAGCGCGGCACCATCACGCCCCTCGGCACCCGCCGGCCCCTGCCGGTGCTCGCTGACAGCCGGCTGGCCGGCACCGTCGCCCTGGGTGGCGGTGAGCACGGCGTCGCCGTACGCGTCGACGCCGCGGCGCTCGTGGCCGCGCTGGGGGCGCGGGTCGCCGACGTCACCCAGCCCGCGGCCGGCTGAGCCCTGGCCGTCCCACCGTCGTCTGGTCACCAACGGCACGTCCGACGCGCGGTCGACTGTCGTTGGTGACCAAACGGCGCACCGGTGAGCGCCCGCCGCCGGGCGGACCGGCGGCGGGGTCGCTCAGAGGTACTGGCCGGTGTTGGCGACGGTGTCGATGGAGCGACCCGGCTCGGTGC
>JBFGFQ010000030.1:0-19643 GCA_041579495.1 Nocardioides sp. | reverse complement strand
TGGTGGTCTTCTTCGCGCCCTTCTTGGCCGGGCCGCGGGCGCGGCGCTCCTCGAGCAGCTCGGCGGCCCGCTCGAGGGTCAGGTCCTCGACCGTGTCGTCCTTGCGCAGGGTGGCGTTGTACTCGCCGTCGGTGACGTACTCGCCGAACCGGCCCGACTTCACCACGACCGGCTGCCCGGAGACCGGGTCGTTGCCCAGCTCCTTGAGCGGCGGGGCCGCGGCGGCGCGACCGCGCTGCTTGGGCTGGGAGTAGATCTTCAGCGCCTCGTCGAGGGTGACGGTGAAGAGCTGCTCCTCGCTGGTCAGCGAGCGCGAGTCGGTGCCCTTCTTCAGGTACGGGCCGTAGCGGCCGTTCTGGGCGGTGATCTCGTCGCCGGTCTCGGGGTCCTCGCCGACCACCCGCGGCAGCGAGAGCAGCTTCACGGCGTCGTCGAGGGTGATCGTGTCGAGCGACATCGACTTGAACAGCGAGCCCGTGCGCGGCTTGGCGCTCTTCTTGGCGTCCTCGGGCAGCGCCTCGGTGACGTAGGGACCGAAGCGGCCGTTCTTCGCCACGACCTCCAGGCCGGTCTCGGGGTGCACGCCGAGGCGGATCTCCTCGCCGGCGGGGTTGGCGAAGAGCTCCTTGGCCTTCTCGAGGGTCAGCTCGTCGGGCGGCAGGTCCTCGGGCACGTTGGCGCGCACGCCCGCCGGGTTGCCCTCGTCGTCGGGACCCTCCAGGTAGGGCCCGTAGCGGCCGACCCGCAGGTTGATGCCCGAGTCGGGACCGCCGATCGGGAAGGTCGCCAGCTCGCGGGCGTCGATGTCGCCCAGCTCGTCGACGAGCTTCTTGAGCCCGACCAGCTCGCCGGTGCCGTAGTAGAACTCGCCGAGCTCGGTGTTGCGCTGCTTGCGCCCGGCCGCGATCTCGTCGAGCACGTCCTCCATCTGCGCGGTGAACTCGTAGGAGATCTGGCGCGGGAAGTGCTCCTCCAGCAGCCGGATCACCGAGAACGCCAGCCACGCCGGCACCAGCGCGGTGCCCTTCTTGTAGACGTAGCCGCGGTTGAGGATCGTGCCGATGATCGAGGCGTACGTCGACGGGCGGCCGATCTCGCGCTCCTCGAGCTCCTTGATCAGCGTGGCCTCGGTGTAGCGCGCCGGCGGCTTCGTCTCGTGGCCGTTGGCGCTGATCGAGGCGGCCGAGACCGCGTCGCCCTGCGCCAGCTGCGGCAGCCGGGTCTCCTGGTCGTCGGAGGCCGCACCGTGGTCGGTGCCCTCGACGTACGCCTTGAGGAAGCCGTGGAAGGTGATGACGCGACCGCTGGCCGAGAAGACGACGTCCTCGCCGGTCGAGGCTGCCCCGCCGAGGCGGATCGTGACCGACTGGCCGACCGCGTCCTTCATCTGCGAGGCGACGGTGCGCATCCAGATCAGCTCGTAGAGGCGGAACTGCTCGCCGCGCAGCCCCGTCTGGGCGGGGGTGCGGAAGGAGTCGCCGGCGGGGCGGATCGCCTCGTGCGCCTCCTGGGCGTTCTTGACCTTCGAGGCGTAGGTGCGCGGCGCGTCGGGCAGGTACTCGGCGCCGTACAGCTCCTGGACCTGGGCGCGCGCCGCGTTGACCGCGGTGCCCGACAGGGTCGTGGAGTCGGTACGCATGTAGGTGATGAAGCCGTTCTCGTAGAGCCGCTGCGCGACCGACATCGTCACGCTGGCGCCCATGCCGAGCTTGCGGCTGGCCTCCTGCTGCAGCGTCGTGGTGCGGAACGGCGCGTACGGCGAGCGGCGGTAGGGCTTGGACTCCACCGAGCGGACGTCGAAGGTGGTCTCGCCCAGCCCGGCGACCAGCGCCTCGGCGCGGGTGCGGTCGAGGTGCACGACCTTGCCCTCGGCCGACGACTTGAGCACGCCCTCGGAGGTGAAGTCGGAGCCGCGGGCGACGCGGCGCTCGTCGACGGAGTAGACCTTGGCGGGGAACATCCGCTGCTCGTGCTTGGAGCCGGCGTCGAAGGTGCCCTCGAGGTCCCAGTAGGAGGCGATCTTGAACGCCATCCGGTCGCGTTCCTTGTCGACGACCAGCCGGGTGGCCACCGACTGCACGCGCCCGGCCGACAGGCCCGACATGACCTTCTTCCACAGCACCGGGGAGACCTCGTAGCCGTAGAGGCGGTCGAGGATCCGCCGCGCCTCCTGGGCCTCGACGAGGTCGTCGTTGATCGCGCGCGGGTTCTCGACCGCGGCCTGGATCGCCGACTTGGTGATCTCGTGGAAGACCATCCGGTGCACCGGGATGTTCTTCGGCTTCAGCTCGTCGAGCAGGTGCCACGCGATGGCCTCGCCCTCGCGGTCCTCATCGGTGGCGAGGTAGAGCTCGTCGGCGTCCTTGAGCAGATCCTTGAGCTTGGTGATGTGGCTCTTCTTGTCGCGCGGCACGACGTAGTACGGCTCGAAGCCGTTGTCGACGTCGACGGCCAGGCGCCCCCACGGCTTGTCCTTGATCTTCGCCGGGGTGTCCGCGGCCGACTGCGGGAGGTCGCGGATGTGGCCGATGGAGGACTCGACGACGTAGCCCTGGCCGAGGTACCCACCGATCGTGCGGGCCTTCGCCGGGGACTCGACGATCACCAACTTGTGTGCCACTGCGTGTGTCATTCCTTCGAGGTGTGGGGAAGAGCGGCGGTGCTCCCTGCGGTGCCTCCCGGTGCTGGCCGGGTGGCGACCCGTGAGGGTCCCGCCGGCCGTCACGGTAGCGCGTGCGGCGGCGTACGCCGCTGCTGCGGCGCAGCGACGGACGCTTTCCGCAGGTCAGCGGGGTGGTGGCCGGTCATGGGTCGGTGGCCTGTGGAGGGGCCGCGCGCGGGGGCCGGGGCCGTGCCAGCCTCGTCGGCCCGTCACCCGTGTGGCGACCCGCGACGCCCTGCGACCCCCGAGGAGACCCTGTGCACGACGCCTACGACATCTACGGCGCCCCGCGCCGGCGCCACACCTACGACGACCGCTACCTCGACGAGCCGGCGTGGGACGACCGGTTGACCGAGCTGGTCTTCCTCGACGGGCGGCTGGTCTCCCACACGACCGGGCCGGTGGCCGGCACCGAGTGGGCGCCGCTCGCGGAGCGCCGCGACCGCGAGCTGCGGCAGCCACCGCCGCCGCCCCCGACGCCGGTGTGGCAGCAGGTGCTCGACTGGCTCGTCGACCGCGTCGGCGGCGAGGCCGCGCTGGGCTCCCTGCACGACGACCCGCTGGGCGAGGCCCCCGACCTGCCCGAGGACTACCCGAGCCGGGCCGAGCGCCAGCGGGTCGAGGCGGTGGCCGAGCTGCTCGACTCGGTGGCCGGCCGCTGCTTCGACGCCGAGGTCGCGACCGCGCTGCGCACCGCCCTGCTGACCCTGTGGCGCCTCGAGCCCGAGACGGTCGCCCGCGCCACCTCCGCCGCGGCCTCTGCGGGCGGCATCGCCTGGGCCGTGGCCAAGGCCAACGGGCTGCTCGCACCGCTGGGCGAGGTGCGGGTCGGCACCCTGCGCGACCACCTCGACCTGCGCAGCAGCCCGTCGGCGTACGGCGCCCCGGTGCGCGCGGGCCTGATCGGCTTCCGCCACCTCGCCTCGCGCCACCACCGCCCGCTCGGGGTCCCCGACCTGCTCGACCTCGGCCACCCCGACCTGCTCACCGGCGCCACCCGCACCCGCCTGCTGCACCTGCGCGACCGCGCCTGGGCCGCCCGCGACGCCGCCTGACGCCCACCCGGCCCATATCCCCCGCTGACCCGTCCCATATCCCCCGCTGACCAGTCCCAGATCTCCCGCTGAGCCGGCCCATATCTCGCGTCGAGGCGGCCCCTGCCGTCAGCTCGACCCGGGAAGGCGTCCGGCCACGTCCCGGCGAAGGTTCTGGCCGGGTCGGAGGGGGATCCGGGCTGGGTCGGCGGGGGATTTGCGCCGGGTCGGTGGGGGATTTGCGCCGGGTCGGCGGGAGATCCGGGCGGGGTCGGCGGGGGATCTGCGCCGGGTCGGTGGGTCAGGCGGGGGTGAGGTAGCCCTCGCGGACGAGCTCGCGCACCACGGGGAGGTAGTCCTCGCGGGTGGCGGCGGGGTCGAGGTCGAGCAGCTCGGCGAGGGCGTCGAGGATCTGGCCGACCTCGAGGTCGCCGTCGCAGGCGCCCACCAGGGCGGCCACGACGGTGTCGGCGGTGCGGGCGCGGCGCAGCCCGGTCTGCTGGCGCAGCACGATCGTCTCGGGGTCCTCGGCGCCCGGCGCGCCCTGGGTCTCCTGCTGCACGTCGGGTCGGGTGACCAGACGGGTCTGGGGCCCGACCTCGAGCCGCGCGGCCGCGCCCCAGGCCGAGATGGCGGGCGCGATCGGCTGCTCGACCTCGTAGGGCCACGACAGCAGCTCGCGGGCGGGGGCGGCGGCCCGGTCGTCGCGCAGGTGCAGGTTGATCCACCCGAAGCCGACCGCCTCGATGCGCTGCTCCTCCATCCAGGACAGCCAGGTCTCGTAGCGGCGCCGGTAGTCGGCGGTGGCCGCCGCGGTGGCCGAGCCGGTGGAGGGGTGGTGGCCGGAGTCCTTGAGCCACAGCTCGACGTACGACGCGGGGTCGAGCACCTCGCGCTGCACGACCAGCGCGTCGACGTCGTCGCGCAGCCACGCGCCGAGCCGCTCGTCCCAGGGCTGGTCCTCGCTGATCACCCAGTTGGCCAGCACCTGGCACCAGCCGCCGGCGGCCAGGTGGTCGGGCGCGGTGCGCACGATGTCCTCGACCACGCGGTCGCCGGGCAGCCCGGAGTCGCGGTAGACCAGCCGCTCACCGGTGGCCGGCGAGATGACGAACGGCGGGTTGGTGGCGATCAGGTCGAAGCGCTCCCCCACGACCGGCTCGAAGAACGACCCGTCGCGCACGTCGACGCGGTCGGCGACGTCGTTGAGGGCGGCGTTGAAGCGCGTCAGGCGCAGCGCGCGGGCGTTGACGTCGGTGGCCACCACCGAGTCGCTGTGCCGGGCCAGGTGCAGCGCCTGCACGCCGCAGCCGGTGCCGAGGTCGAGCGCCCGGCGCACCGGCTCGCGCCGGGTCAGCTGGGCCAGCGACGTCGAGGCCGGGCTGATGCCGAGCACGTGGTCGGAGCCCACCCGCTGGGGCGCCCCGTCGAGCCCGGGCGTGAGGTCGGAGACCACCCACAGGTGCTCGGTCACGACGCCCCCCACACCCGCACCGCCGGCGTGCTCGGTGGCGTAGGGCCGCACGTCGAGGCGCGCGGCGACCTCGCCCACCGACTGCTCGAGCAGGCCCTCGACGCACATCCGGTCGACCAGCCCCGGCAGCGCCGCCTCGGCGTCGGCCAGGTCGACCGGCACCTGCAGCAGGAAGAGACGCACCAGCGTGGCGAGCGGCGAGCCTCCCGCCTGCGCCGTACGCCGCAGCCCCGGGGTCGTCTCGTTGCGCGCCAGCGCGTCGTGGGCGCGCGGGCCGAGCAGCTCGGCCACCGCGTCGTAGGTGAAGTCGGCACGGACCAGGGCGTCGCGCAGGAGATGGGGGAGGTCGCTCACCCGCGTGAGCCTAGTGACCCGGGAGGGCGCCGCCCACCTCGCGCGTTCGCGGGACGAGGGCCCTCACCGCGCTCTACGTTGCGCACGACACAGCCGTGACCGGTCGGGAGCCCGGGCGCGGTGACCACCACGGGGAGGGAACCCACGTGCATACTGCTCGACGCGCCCTGCGGACCACGCTGACCACCAGGCTGACCACCGGCCTGGCGGCCACCCTGACCACCGCCGTCGTCGCCTCCGGCGCCGGGCCGGTCGCCTCCGTGGCGGCCGCCGCACCCGCGCCCCCGGGCACCGTCACGACCGACCGGGGCACGCTCGGCGTGCTGCAGGTCGTCAGCCCCACCGTGATCCTGGGTGCGGTCGACGGCGTTGCCGCCCCGGGCACGCCCCTGGGCCTCCAGCGCCCCACGTGGGACGTCCCAGACACGCTGGGCGCGCTCACGGTCACCGAGTCGGTGCAGTGGCTGCGTGACGGGGCCCCGGTGCCCAGCGCGACCGGCGACTCCTACCTGCCGGGCGCCGACGACGTGGGCAGCAACCTCCAGGCCGTGGTCACCGGTCGGGTCCTGGGGCTGCTCCCCGTGCAGGCCGTCTCCGGCGTCGTGCGGGTCCTCGCCCCCGGCGGCGGTGGAGGAGCCGGCGGCGGTGCGCAGACGCCGGACCCGCTCACCGCGCTCCAGGCACCGCGGCTGACCGGCATCCCCGGGGTCGGGTCGCTGCTGCAGGTGGTCGACCCGGTCTGGAGCCTGCCGGGCGTCTCGACGACCTACCAGTGGTTCGCCGACGGCCTGCCGATCCCCGGTGCGACGGGCCAGACCTTCGTGCCCACCCTCGCCCAGGGCGGCACCACGCTCCACGCCCGGGTCACCGGGCTGCTCGCCGGGCTGCCGCTGGTCGACGTGCTCACCGGCCACCTGCCCATCCCCCTCGCACCCGCCCAGCCTCTTGGCGCGACCCGCCAGCCCGAGCTGGCCGGCACCCCGAAGGTCGGCAGGGCGCTCACCGTCAGCGACCCGGAGTGGAACACCGACGGGGTCGACCACGCCTACCAGTGGCTGCGCGACGGCGCGCCGATCGGCGGCGCCGAGCGGGCAACGTACCTGCTGGCCCCCGCCGACCTCGGGCACGCGATCAGCGCGACCGTGACCGGCACGAAGGAGGGCTGGACCAGCGCCTCGGTCGAGAGCAACGCGGTCACCGCGGCCGTCGGCGACGCCATCGTCGCGACCGTGCAGCCCCGCGTCGCCGGCACGGCCGCGCTGGACCAGACCCTCACCGCGACGCCCGGCACCTGGGGCACCGGCGAGACGCCGACCTTCGGCTACCAGTGGCTGCGCGACGGCACGCCGATCGGCGGCGCCACCCAGGCGGCGTACGCCGTCTCCGCCGCCGACCTGGGCCGCGGGCTCGCGCTGCGGGTGACCGCGACCCGCACGGCGTACGCGCCCGGCACCTTCACCACCGCGGCCCTGCCGGTCGCCAAGGCCGGCACCACGACGAGCGCCAGGGCTGCGAAGCGCACGATCCGCCAGGGCGGGGCTGCGGTGCTGACGATCACCGTCGACGCGACGTCGGCGACCCCCGACGGCACGGTCACGGTCACCGAGGGGAAGCGGACGCTGAGGACGGTGTCGATCCCTCGAGGCACCAGGAAGGTGCGGGTCACCGGGCTCACCAAGGGCCGGCACCGGCTGCTGGTGAGCTACCTCGGCTCCGACACCACCGCCGCCTCGCGGGCCTCGAAGGTCGCCGTGCGGGTGCTGGGCAGGCGGAGGAAGTAGCCGGCCCCACGACGCCGAACGACGCCGAACGACGCCGATCGACACAGCCCCCGCCCGGATCTCCGGGCGGGGGCTGCGTGCCGAGCGGGGTTCAGCCGGTCGGGCCGGCCGGCGGCGTGCCGCCCACTGGAGGAGCGGCCGCGACCGGCTCCTCGTCGCCCATCACGGTCTCGCGCTGCTTGGAGATGTAGACGGCCACGGCGATGCCGCCGGCCGCCACCAGCGCGATGAGGATGCGCAGCACGTCGTTCTCGCCCTCGCCGTAGGACATGTCGACGATCGCGGCCACGATCAGCAGCGAGACCAGGTTCATCACCTTGAGCAGCGGGTTGATGGCCGGGCCGGCGGTGTCCTTGAACGGGTCGCCGACGGTGTCGCCGATGACGGTGGCCTCGTGCGCCAGGGAGCCCTTGCCGCCGTGGTGGCCGTCCTCGACGAGCTTCTTGGCGTTGTCCCAGGCCCCGCCGGCGTTGGCGAGGAAGACCGCCATCAGCGTGCCGGTGGCGATCGCACCGGCCAGGAATCCGGCCAGCGGCGCGACACCGAGTCCGAATCCGACCGCGATCGGCGCCAGGATCGCCAGGATGCCGGGCGTGGCGAGCTCGCGCAGCGAGTCCTTGGTGACGATGTCGACGACCTTGCCGTACTCCGGACGACCGGTGCCCTCCATGATCCCGGGGATCTCGCGGAACTGGCGGCGCACCTCGTAGACCACCGCGCCCGCGGCCCTGCCGACGGCGTTGATGGCCAGCCCGGAGAACAGGAAGACCACGCTCGCGCCGAGCAGCGCACCGACCAGGACCTTGGCGTCGAAGACCCAGAAGCCCTCGTAGAACGGGCTGATGTCGGCCTCGCGGGCCACCTCGTTGAACTTCTCGAAGGCGTCCTGGGTGTAGGAGGCGAACAGCGCGCTGGCGGCCAGCACGGCGGTCGCGATCGCGATGCCCTTGGTGATCGCCTTGGTCGTGTTGCCGACCGCGTCGAGCTCGGTGAGGATCTGGGCGCCCTCGGGGCTGACGTCGCCGGACATCTCCGCGATGCCCTGCGCGTTGTCGGAGACCGGGCCGAAGGTGTCCATCGCGACGATGACACCGACGGTCGTCAGCAGGCCGCAGCCGGCCAGCGCGACACCGAAGAGCGCCACCTGGCCGCCGATGAGCGCGGCGCCGAAGACGGCCGCACCGATGACCAGGGCGGTGTAGACCGCCGACTCGAAGCCGACCGCGAGGCCGGACAGGATCACCGTCGCGGCCCCGGTCAGCGAGGTCTTGCCGACGTCCTGGACCGGTCGGTGCTCGGTGCCGGTGAAGTAGCCGGTCAGGGAGAGGATCGCGGCGGCCAGCACGATGCCGATGACCACCGAGACCGAGGCGAAGACCCGCGGGCTGGCCTCGGCGCTGACGTCGACACCGAGGGAGGCCCAGTCGCCCGGCAGGTAGACGAAGGACAGCAGCACCGAGCCGACCGCGCCGATGCCGGCGGAGAGGTAGAACGCCCGGTTGATCGTCTTCAGGCCGCTCTCGCCGGCGCGGGGCTGGGTCAGGTAGACGCCCGCCACCGCGGTCAGCGCACCGATGGCGGGGATGAGCAGCGGGTAGACCAGGCCCTTGTCGCCGAACGCCTGCGAGCCGAGGATCAGCGCGGCCACCAGGGTGACGGCGTACGACTCGAAGAGGTCGGCGGCCATGCCGGCGCAGTCGCCCACGTTGTCGCCGACGTTGTCGGCGATCGTGGCCGCGTTGCGCGGGTCGTCCTCGGGGATGTTGTTCTCGACCTTGCCCACGAGGTCGGCGCCGACGTCGGCGGCCTTGGTGAAGATGCCGCCGCCGACACGCATGAACATCGCCAGCAGGGCGGCGCCGAAGCCGAAGCCCTCGAGCACCTTGGGCGCGTCGTCCTGGAAGAAGATCACCACGAGGCTCGCGCCCAGCAGGCCGAGCCCGACCGTGAGCATGCCGACGGTCGCGCCGGTGCGGAAGCCGATGTGCATGGCCGGGTCACGGCCCTGCGACTCGGCGGCCGCGGCGACGCGCAGGTTGGCCTGCACCGCCAGGCTCATGCCCAGGTAGCCCACGGCCGCGGAGAACCCGGCACCGCCGAGGAAGGCCACGGAGCGGAAGATCCGCACCACGGCGTCGTCGGCCGGCAGCAGCAGCAGCGCGAAGAACGCGATGGCCGCGAAGATCGCGAGGGTGCGGAACTGGCGGGTCAGGTAGGCGTTGGCTCCTTCCTGGACCGCTCGGGCGATGGTCTTCATGTTGTCGGTGCCCTCAGCGGCGGAGAGGACCTCTTGCCTGAACATCGCTGCCATCGCGAGCGCGCCGAGCGCGATCAGTGCGACGACGATGACCAGGACGAGGTTCCCACCGGTGACGTCCACGACAGCGGGAGCGAATCCCGTCATGTGCTGCCTCCTGCGACTCGGTCGTGCGGGGCCGGGCCACCAGATGTGACCCAGGTCTCACGGAACGAGGCAGACTCTACGCAGACCGGAGGCCCTGGTGGCACGTCGATGTGACCCGCGCCACATCGTGTCGTCGAGGACCACTCCCCTTGGCAGGCAGGGCAGAGCCGGCGCACCGGGCGCCGGGTGGGGTCCGCTCAGTTGGAGGCGAGCGCGGCGTCGGCCGACTCGTGGATCACGAACACCTTCGCCAGGCCGGTGATCCGGAAGATCTTCAGCAGGCGGTCCTGGGTGCAGACCAGCTGCAGCGACCCGTCGTGGGCGCGGACCTTCTTGAGCCCGCCCACGAGCACGCCGAGGCCGGTGGAGTCGAGGAACTCGACGGCCTCCATGTCCACGACGAGGTCGTAGACCCCGGCGGCGACCAGCTCGGTGATCTTGTCGCGCAGCTTGGGAGCCGTGTAGACGTCGATCTCCCCACCGACCGCAACGATGGTCTTGCCATCGGCATCGCGTGTGGCGAGGGTGAGGTCCACGTCGTTCTCCCTGTCAGCTGCGGTGGCGCCCGGAGGCGTCGGGACGCCACGGTCCCGAGCGTTGATCAGCCATATGAAACCACGCGGGACTGCCCGGCGCACACCACGGCAAAGAGCTGGTCCCACATCGTGTCGCTGCCGTGGGCTGCGCGGACGTGCCGGGCACGGGGCTGTCGGTGGCGTTTGCGACCATCGAGGAGTGCCGTCCGCCCCGCCCGACCCCGCCGCCGCCCGCCCCCCGGGCGCCGGGCCCGGCAGCGTCAGCGACGTCGTCGAGCGGCTGGCCGCGCTGCCCTCCCGCGAGGGCCGGTTGACCCACCTGGAGCGGCTTCCCGCGCGGGCGGGGCGCCGCGCGCCGTGGCCGGCGTGGGCCGACCCCGGGGTGGTCGCGGCCCTGGGGCGCCGCGGCGTGGCGCAGCCGTGGGAGCACCAGGTGGAGGCCGCGGAGGCGGCGTACGCCGGGCGGCACGTGGTGGTCTCGACGGGCACCGCCTCGGGCAAGTCGCTGGCCTTCCAGCTGCCGGCGCTGACCACCCTTCTGGGTGCCCGCGGACGACGCGAGCAGCGCGGCGCGACGACGCTCTACCTGGCGCCGACCAAGGCGCTGGCCCAGGACCAGCTGGCGTCGCTGCGCGGGCTCGAGGTCGGGGTGCGGGTGACCACGCACGACGGCGACTCCGGCCGCGACCAGCGCGACTGGGCCCGCGACCACGCGGAGTACGTGCTGACCAACCCCGACATGCTGCACCGCAGCCTGCTGCCCGGCCACGAGCACTGGCACCACTTCTGGCGCACGCTGCGCTACGTCGTCGTCGACGAGTGCCACCACTACCGGGGCGTCTTCGGCGCCCACGTGGCGCAGGTGCTGCGCCGGCTGCGGCGGGTGTGCGCCCTGCACGGGTCCTCACCGACCTTCGTGCTGGCCTCCGCGACGGTGGCCGAGCCCGCCACGGCCGCGGGGCGCCTGACCGGGCTGCCCGTGCAGGCGGTGACCGAGGACGCCTCGCCGCGCGGGTCGGTCGCGCTCGGGCTGTGGGAGCCGCCGCTGACGTCGTACGCCGGCGAGAACGGCGCCCCCGTGCGCCGCGCAGCGTCGTCGGAGACCGCCGACCTGCTGACCGACCTCGTGGTCGAGGGCGTGCGCACGCTGGCGTTCGTGCGCTCGCGGCGCGGCGCCGAGCAGGTCGCCCTGTCCGCGGCCGGGCTCCTCGAGGAGGTCGACCCGGCGCTGGCGGGCCGGGTCGCCTCCTACCGCGGGGGCTACCTGCCCGAGGAGCGGCGGGCGATCGAGCAGCAGCTGCGTTCGGGAGAGCTGCTGGGGCTGGCCGCGACCAACGCCCTCGAGCTGGGTATCGACGTCAGCGGGCTCGACGCCGTGCTGATGGCCGGCTTCCCCGGCACCCGGGCCGCGCTGTGGCAGCAGGTGGGGCGGGCCGGGCGCGGCGCCCGCGACGCCGCGGCGGTGCTCGTGGCCCGCGACGACCCGCTCGACACCTACCTCGTCCACCACCCCGAGGCGCTCTTCGGGCGGCCGGTGGAGGCATCGGTCTTCGACGAGTCGAACCCCTACGTGCTCGGCCCGCACCTGTGCGCGGCCGCCCAGGAGCAGGCCCTGACCGAGGCCGACCTGCCGCTCTTCGGCCCCACCGCCCGGGCCGTGGTCGACCAGCTGGTGGCCGCGGGGCTGCTGCGGCGGCGGCCGCACGGCTGGTTCTGGACCGACCGGCGGCGCGCGGCCGACCTGGCCGACATCCGCTCCGCGGGCGGCCGGCCGGTACAGCTGGTCGAGGCGGGGACCGGGCGGGTGGTCGGCACGGTCGACGCCGGCAGCGCCCACGGCACCGCCCACCCCGGGGCGGTCTACCTGCACCGGGGCGAGACCTACCTGGTCACCTCGCTGGACCTCGAGGAGTCGGTGGCGGTCATCGAGCGCGCCGAGCCCGACCACTCCACGTCGGCCCGCGAGATCACCGACATCGCGATCCTGGCCGAGCGCGAGCACACCGCCTGGGGCCGGTGCCGGCTCTCGGTCGGCGAGGTCGCGGTGAGCCACCAGGTCGTCTCCTACCTGCTGCGCCGCCAGCCCGGCGGCGAGGTCGTGGGCGAGGAGCCGCTCGACCTGCCCGAGCGCACGCTGCGCACCACCGCGGTGTGGTGGAGCGTGCCCGACGACGTGCTCGAGGACAGCGGCCTGGACCCCGCCGACCTGCCGGGCGCGGCGCACGCGGCCGAGCACTGCTCGATCGGCCTGCTGCCGCTCTTCGCCACCTGCGACCGCTGGGACATCGGCGGGGTGTCGACCGCACGGCACCCCGACACCGGCGTGCTGACCGTCTTCGTGCACGACGGCCACCCCGGCGGCGCGGGGTTCGCCGAGCGCGGCTACCGCACCGCCCGTGCCTGGCTCACCGCCACCCGGGAGGCGATCGTGTCGTGCGAGTGCGAGGCCGGCTGCCCCTCGTGCATCCAGTCGCCCAAGTGCGGCAACCAGAACAACCCGCTCGACAAGGCCGGGGCCGCGCGCCTGCTCGAGGTGCTGCTCACCGAGGCGGGCTCGCGCACCGATGCGATGGCCTAGGCTCCGCGCATGGTCGTCCTGGGTCTGATCCTGCTCGCCGCCGGTGTCGTGACGATCGTGGCGGGGGTGCTGACCGCCGAGAACGCGGCCGGTGTCGTGCAGGTGCTCGGGGTCGACGTCGGGGCCCCGACCCTCTTCCTGCTCGGCCTCGCCTCGGGCGTCGCGGTGCTGCTGGGGGTCGTGCTGGTCCGCGTGGGGACCCGCCGAGCACTGCAGGCCCGCCGGGAGCACAAGAAGCTCGAGGAGCTGTCGCAGAAGCTCGACGCCGCCGAGGCCGAGCGCCGCCGCGACCCCGACGAGGACGCCGCCTCGCACTGACCGGACGCCGCCGCTCTCGCCCGGCGGCCGTCAGGGCGCCGGCCCGGCGCGCGCCTGCGCCTCGATGACCAGCACCCGGTCCAGCCCCGGTGGGGCGTCGACCCGCACCGCCACCAGCACTGCGTCGGCCTGCTCGCTGCACGACGTCAGCCGGGCGCCGTTGGCCTGCGCCACCGTCCCGGCCGCCTCGCAGGGGCCCGCCCGGCTGGTCGCCCCGGCGAGCGCGGCCAGGTCGGCGGCCGCTTGCGCCCGGCGGTGGCCGGCGACCACCGCGGTGAGCTCGGCCAGCGCCACCCCGACCAGCAGCAGGAGCCCCGCCAGCGCGATGCCCAGCACGGTCGCGGCGCCACGGTCCGACCGCGGCTCGTGACGGGCGCTCACCGGTCCTCCTCGAGCGCCGTGGCGGCCGCCGAGACCTCGGCCCCCGGCAGCACGCCCAGCAGCCCACCGGGGCCGGCTACGATGCCGGTCACGGTGACCACGACCGTCCCGTCGCTGCGCGAGACCCCCACCCGGCTGCCCGCGGGGGCCACCCGCGTCGCCAGCGCCACCGCGCGGGCCTCGTCGTCACCGCGGGCCAGGGCTCGGGCGGCCTCGCGGGCCGCGTCGACGGTGCGGACCTGGGCGAGCCCGACGCTGAGCAGCCAGGTCATGGCCACCACGACGGCGAGCAGCAGCGGCAGCACCATCGCCAGCTCGGCGGTCACGGCGCCGCGCTCGGGTCGCGCCGCCGGGTCGCGGGGCGCCCACCGGCGGCGCGACCCGCCGCTCACCCGATGCCCAGCAGGCCGAGCACGTGGTCGAACAGGGTGGTCAGCAGCTGGTCGCCGAAGCCGCCGGTGAGCATCGCGTAGAGCAGCCCGGCCAGGCCCGCGCCCGCCGCGGTGCCGACGGCGTACTCGGCGGTCGTGATGCCGTCGTCGGCGCGGGCCGCGGCGGGACGGGACTCCTGCTGGGGCTGGTCGTGGGGCAGCTCGTCGTGGTCGTGGTGGTGTCGGTGCACGGGGTGGTCCTCCTCGTCGGGGCCGCGTGGTCGCGGCCGGTGCGTCGATGCTGTGCGAGGCCGTCGCCGTGCGGGGTCGGCGTGGCGGGACGTGTGGGCGGGGGTGCCCGGGACCCCACCTGTGGACGGGTCCCGGCGCGCTCCCCGACCTCGCGCCGACCGCTGACGACCCGTGCGCCCTCACAGCAGCGTGCGCATCAGGCCGGCGGCCAGCGGCACGATGCCGACCAGCACGAAGGCCGGCAGCAGGCAGACGCCGAGCGGCACCGCGGCGCGCACACCGACGGAGCGGGCCAGGTCCTCGGCGTCGGCGCGCGCCTCGCGGCCCAGCGCGTCGGACAGGTCCTCGACGGCCTCGACCACCGACGACCCGCTGGTGTGGGCCCGGGCGAGGGCGCGCCCCAGCGGCGCCAGCTGCGGGTCGCGCGCGACGTCGTGCCACACCAGCCCCGGGTCGACGCCGAGGCCCAGCCGCGAGGTCAGCGCGAGCAGGTGGTCGGCGGCCGGCCCGGGGAGCGCGGCACCGGCCACCGACACCGCCTCGCCCGGCGACACCCCCGCGCGCAGCGCCACCGCGAGCAGGCCGACGAGGTGCGGCAGGTCGCGGCGCACCTGCTCCCGGCGCCGTCGCTCGCCCGGCGGCTCGGACCTGCCGACCAGCACCCAGACGAGCCCCGCGAGGAGCGGGCCGAGAACGGCCCCGGTCGGCCCGCCGACGACGGTCGGGCCCGACGCCGCTGCGCACAGCGCCAGCAGCGACCGGTGACGACGCATCCAGCCCTGCGGCTGCTCGGCGTCCGTCCGTCCGCCCGCCGCGGGACCGCGCCGGGCCGGGCGCCCCCGGCGGGGCGGCACCCAGCACGCGGCCGCGGCGCCGGCCAGCAGCGCAACGAGCCAGGGGCTCATCCGCCGCGACCCGCCTCGCGGGCCAGCGCCTCGATCCACGCCAGCCCGGTCAGGGCGAGGGCCACGCCGGCGGCGAGGCAGGCCAGCCCGACCGGGTGGCCGAGGAGGAACGCGACCGGGTCGCCGCCGGCGCCCGAGCCCATCAGCAGGGCGGCGACCGGCAGCACCGCGACCAGGCGGGCGGTCGCCCGGGCCGAGGCCAGCTCGCCGGCCACGACGCGACGGGTGCCGCGCGCCCGGCGCAGGTCGGCCGCGACCCGCCCGACGGCCTGCGCCAGCCCGTGCCCGGTGCGGTGCGCGACCTGCCAGGCCGCGGCCACCAGCCGCAGGTCCTCGGCGCCGGGGACCGCCGCGACTGCGCGCCAGGCGGCCGGTACGTCGGCACCGACCCGGTGCGCCTCGGCGACCGGCGCGAGCAGCGGCCACTCCTCGGCCGCGCCCTCGAGGGCCGTCCCCGGTGGGCGTCCGGCGGCGAGCTCGGACGCCAGCGCCTCGCAGGTCTCGCGCACCCGGTCGGCGCGCTGCTGGGCCCGCGCGTCGCCCTGCCGTCGCCTGTGCAGCCGGAGCAGCGCACCCGCGGCGGCCAGCGCCACCAGGACGGGAGCCAGCAGCCCCAGCAGCCCCCGCATCCCACTGCCCCCGGCCGCGGCCGCCGCGGCCACGGCCGCGCCGACGAGCAGCACCAACGCGATGGCCCGGGCCGGGGACGAGCCCCGCCCCAGGGCCTCGTGCCGCTGCCCGGCGGTCGGCGGGCGCAGCAGCAGCGCGACGGCACCGGCGACCGCGAGGCCCGCCACCGCGGCTGCGGCGCTCACGGCTCGCCCGCCGGCTCGAGCAGCGCCGCGAGCCGGGGCGCGCCGGGGCCGTCCTGCACCCGGCCGCCGTCGAGCCGGGCCGCGGTGAGCATCCGCACCAGCCCGTCGGGGCCGCGCTCGGGCACGGCCACCTCGCGCACGCGACGTACGCCGTCGCGACCGCGGGCCAGGTGGAGCACGAGGTGCACGCCCGAGGCGAGCTGGCTGTGGGTCGCGGCCCGGTCGAGCCCGGCGGCGAGGGCCAGCGCCTCGACCCGGGCGGGCACGTCGGCGGCGGAGTTGGCGTGCAGGGTGCCGCAGCCGCCCTCGTGGCCGGTGTTGAGGGCGGCGAGCAGGTCGACGACCTCGGCGCCGCGCACCTCGCCGACGACGAGGCGGTCAGGACGCATCCGCAGCGCCTGGCGCACCAGCGTGCGCACGTCGACCGCTCCGGCGCCCTCGATGTTGGCGGGCCGGCCCTCGAGCCCGACCACGTGCGGGTGGTCGGGGCGCAGCTCGGAGGAGTCCTCGACGAGCACCAGCCGCTCGGCCGGGTCGACGAGACCGAGCAGCCCGGCCAGCAGCGTGGTCTTGCCGCTGCCGGTGCCGCCGGTGACCAGGAAGGCGCAGCGCGAGGCGACCACCGCTCGCAGCAGGCGGGCCCCGGCAGCCGGCAGGGCCCCGTCGGCCACGAGGTCGTCGACGCGGACGGCTCGGGTGGGCGGCACCCGCAGCGAGATCGACGTGCCCGGCCGGGCCACCGGCGCCAGCACCGCGTGCAGACGGGTGCCGTCGGGCAGCCGCACGTCGGCGTACGGCGTCGCGTCGTCGAGGCGCCGCCCGGCGGCGGCGGCCAGACGCTGGGCCAGGCGACGCACCGCGTCGTCGTCGGGGAACACCACGCCGGTCGGCTCGAGCCCCTGGCCGCGGTCGACGACGACCTGTCGCGCGCCGTTGACCAGCACGTCGGTGACGCCCGGGCGGCGCAGCAGCGGCTCGAGGGGGCCGGCGCCCAGCACGTCACGACGCAGCGCCTCGTGGACGGCCAGGACGGTGGTGTCGCCCACCGGCCGGCCGCTGGCGCGCAGCGCGGTGGCGACGCGGTGCGGGGTCAGCGGGCCGGGCTCGCGGGCCAGGTGGGCGCGCACCAGCTCGACCATCCCGGCCAGGTCGGCCGCACCGGCGTCGACCGGGGCCTGGCTCACGCCGCCTCACCGAGGACCTCGAGCCGGTCGAGCAGGCCCGACGCGGTGCGCGCGAGCACGCCGCGGGGCGCCCAGGCGGGTCCGCGGCCGAGGTCGACGGCCTCGTCGAGGCCGCGCTGGTCGCCCATCGTGGCCAGCACCGGCGCGCCGACAGTGCGCCGCACGAGCGCGGCATCGGCGGTGCCACGCACGACCAGGCGGGTGCGGGCCGGGTCGCCGAGGCGGGCGCACACCCGGGCCGCGGAGGCCAGGCCGGGCACGGTGGGGAGCACGACGACCAGCACCAGGTCGCAGTGCGCGACCAGCTCCTCGGCCACCGGGCCCAGCACCCGGGGCAGGTCGACCACGACGGTCTCGTGCCCGCGGCGAGCCGCCGAGAGCGCCTCGCGCGCCGCGAAGGGGGCCAGGACGTCGGCCACGCCGGGCGGCCAGGTCAGCACGCCCAGGTCACCGTCCCGCGGTACGGCGTCGCGCAGCGAGCGGGCGCTGAGCCGGCCGGTGGTGCGGCCCAGCGAGTCCCACCGGACGCCGTCGCGGCGCTCGAGGCCCAGCACCCGGTCGAGCCCGGGGCCGCCCGCGTCGGCGTCGACGACCAGCGTGGGCCCGCGCCGGGCGGCGCGCTGGCCCAACGCGCAGGCCAGCGTGGTCGCCCCGGCACCGCCCGAGCCGCCCACCACGCCCACCACGCGCGCCGGGCGCACCCGCGCCTCGCCGAGGTCGGTGAGCAGCTCGGTCAGCCAGCCGGCCGAGGACGGCAGGTCGGACACGTCGGCCGCGCCGACCGCGAGCGCGAGCCGGAACAGGTCGTCGGGCACCGCCCGCGCGCTCACCACGTGCACGCGGGGCCGGCGCGGCGGGCCCAGCACCGCCATCTCGCCCGCCAGGTCGGCGCCGAGCAGCACCAGCGGGGCCCGCGACCAGCGGCGCAGGGCCTGGGCGGGCTCCCCGGTGGTGGCCAGCGCCGTACCGGCGGCCGCCGCGAGCCGGCCGATCTCGTCGACCAGGTCGGGGTCGCGGGTCACGACGAGAGGTGGGTCGGGCTCCGAGCCGGCGGCCGCGCCGGACGAGGGAGGGGCTGACGGGGTGGAGGCGGTGCGCAGAGGACTCATGGGGCCACGCTGCCCGTCGCGGTCCCCCCGCGCCCGACCGGCGCGGTGGCCCTGTGGACGGGCCGGAGGCCGGTGCCGGCTGTGGACGGGAGGTGGCGCATCCCACGCCGCGCCGTCGACGGACCGCTCCGGTCCGGCACCGCGAGCGCCTACCCTCGACCCATGACCGCCTCCGCGGCTTTCTTCGACCTCGACAAGACGATCATCGCCAAGTCGAGCACGCTCGCCTTCAGCAAGCCCTTCCAGGCCGGTGGCCTGATCTCGCGGCGCGCCGTCCTGCGCTCGGCGTACGCGCAGTTCGTCTACCTCGTCGGCGGCGCCGACCACGACCAGATGGAGAAGCTGCGGCAGTTCATGTCACAGCTGTGCAAGGGCTGGGACGTCGCGACGGTCAACGAGATCGTCGCCGAGACCCTGCACCACGTCGTCGACCCGATCGTCTACGACGAGGCCGTCGCCCTGATCGAGGAGCACCGCGCCGCCGGGCGCGACATCGTGATCGTCTCGGCCTCGGGCACCGAGGTCGTGGAGCCGATCGGCGAGATGCTCGGCGCGGACACGGTGGTCGCCACCCGGCTCGAGGTCGAGGACGGCTGCTACACCGGCGAGATCGCGACCTACGTCTACGCCGAGCAGAAGGCGGTGGAGATCCTCGAGCTGGCCGCCCGGCGCGGCTACGACCTCGCCGACTGCTACGCCTACAGCGACTCGATCACCGACGTGCCGATGCTCGAGGCAGTGGGCCACCCCTACGCGGTGAACCCCGACAAGGACCTGCGCCGCACCGCCGACGAGCGGGACTGGCCGGTGCTGGTCTTCATGCGCCCGGTCGCGCTGCGCAGCCGGGTGCGGGTGCGGCCCACGCTGGCCGCGCTGGCCGTGGGCGGCGCGGTGGCCGTGGGCGGGGCCGTCTGGGCCGGCGCCCGGCGCCGCGGCCCGACCGCCTGAGGCCTCCCGGGAACGCCCGCGACGGGAGTGAGTGGCCGGGGAGACCGCCACGCCCGGGCCCGGCATTTTCATGACGAACCCTTGTGTCGCGCGTCACATCGGCGTACACAAGGGGGTACCAACTCAACAGACGTACACGTGACCAGGGGTACCCACGCGGCGATCCACCCTTCCTACAGGGCGCTTGTCAACGGAACACTTCCGAGACAGCTTATGAGTGCACGCTTGGTAGCCAGCCAGGACACGTGTCAGCGATGGCCCCGCGGAGCACTGCTCCCGGGGCCATCTGCTTGCCCGCCCCAACGACCGGCCAGACGACCGGCCAGACGACCGGCCAGGGATTCAGCCCTCGGCGGGCCGGCGCAGCGGCGACGCCTCGGCGGCGGCGGCGTACGCCTCGGTGGCGTAGAGCAGCCACGAGTGCACGCCGGCGTCGCCGCCGGTGGCGTAGCCACGCAGGTTGGACTCGTAGGCCTCGCGCAGGGCGAGGTGCCCGGCCTCGGGCACCACCAGCGACTTCTCGTCGACGCCGCGGGC
>JBFGFQ010000029.1:0-20075 GCA_041579495.1 Nocardioides sp. | reverse complement strand
GGGGCTGGTGCTTACCGCGCCGGCGGCCACCGCCGCCACCTGCACCGACGCGGCCGGGATCTCGGTCGTCGTCGACTTCAAGGGCCTCGGCGGCGGGCAGCAGACCGGCTGCGTCACCGGCAAGGGCGGCAGCAGCGCCGCGTCGGTCCTCGCCGCCGCGGGGGTCGAGCTGACCCGGGCACGCAACCAGCAGGGCTTCGTGTGCCGGGTCCAGCAGGTGCCCGCCGACGACCCGTGCGTCAACGCCTCGCCGGCCGAGGCGTACTGGTCGCTGTGGTGGTCCGACGGCTCGTCCGGGTCGTGGACCTACGCGAGCCTCGGCGTCGACCAGCTGGAGATCCCCGAGGGCGGCTCGGTCGGCTTCGCCTGGGACGACCAGCCGGGCCAGGTGCAGCCGGGCACCGCCCCGCCGACCAAGCCGGCCGCTAGCTCGGGCGGCCAGGGCGGCTCCGGCGGCTCCGGTGGCTCGGGCGGCTCGTCGGGCACCCAGGGCGGCTCCGGCTCGACCTCGTCGGGCGGGTCGTCCCCGTCGGCGAGCGCCACCCCGGCAGCGCCCGAGGGCACGGCGAGCGCCGGGGCGGCCGCGGACGACGAGCGGGCCGACCAGAAGGCCGACCAGCAGCGGGAGCAGCAGGAGGAGAAGGACCGGCAGGCGAGGAAGGGCACGAAGGCCGACCGCGGAGGCAAGGACGCCGACGCGACGGACGACCCCGAGGCCACCGAGGACCCCGACGACGAGACCGTGGTCGACCTCGACGGCTCGGAGCCGGCCGCGGTGCCCGCCGGCGACCCGGACGGCCTGCCGACCTGGGTCGCGCCGGTCGCGCTGGGCCTGCTGGGCCTGGCCCTGGCCGGGGTGGCCGTCGTACGCCGTCGCCGGCAGGCCTGAGGCACGCATGCCGCCGCCGGGCCCCGGCGGCGGTATGCTCGCCGCACCAACCACCCAACCGCGCACGTCGGGGAAAGCCGGTCGAAGTCCGGCGCTGACCCGCAACCGTAGGCCGCCTCGTGGCGGCGAGCCGGAGCACCCGCGTGACGCGCACCGATCACACGCTGTCGAGGACCGCAGCGGTGTCGCCCCTGCACCACCGGGTCGCCGCCGCGTGCAGCGGAGGGGAGCCCCGTGAGGAGCAAGGACCGACGGACCGCGCTGGTCGCGGCGCTCGCCGCCCTGGTGGCCTTGGCCGGGTGCGGCTCCGACGAGCCCGCCCAGGAGGCCCGGCCGGAGGTCGAGCAGCCCGCCGAGGCGCGGCTGGCGGCCGACTGGCTGACCGCCCAGCTCACCGACGGGGTCGTGCGCAACGAGCAGTACGACTTCGACGACCACGGCCTGTCCGTCGACGTGGCGCTGGCGCTGCGCGCCCAGGGCGGCCACGAGACCACCGTCGACGAGATCGGCGACGCGCTGGCCGGGGCGGTCGACGACTACACCAGCGGTGGCACCCAGGGCCTGTACTCCGGCGCCGTGGCCAAGCTGGCCGCGTTCGCCACCCTCACCGGCGCGGACCCGACGTCCTTCGGCGGCGTCGACCTGGTCGAGCGCCTCGAGGGGCTCGTCAGCACCCGTGCGGTCTCGGCCGGGCGTCTGCAGGACACCGCGCCCGGCGCCGACGTCGCCAACACCATCGGCCAGGCCTTCGGCGCGCAGGCGCTCGCGGCCGCGGGCTCGCCCAGCGCCGCACCGGTGACGGCGTACCTGCTCGACCAGCAGTGCGAGGCCGGCTACTTCCGGCTGCTGCTCACCGAGGACGCCACGGCCCGCGACCAGTCCTGCGACGGTGGCGACCCGGAGGGGCGCAGCGCCCCCGACACCGACGCGACGGCGCTCGTGGTGCTGGCGCTGCTCGAGGTCGAGGACCCCTCGCCCGCGGTGGACGAGGCCGTCGAGCGCGCGCAGGCGTGGCTGGTCGACCAGCAGGCGGCCGACGGCAGCCTCACCGGCGAGCCGGGCAGCCCGGCCGCCGTCGCGAGCGCCAACTCGACCGGCCTCGCCGGCTGGGTGCTGGGCCGCCTCGGCGACTGCGACGAGGCGGCCCGCGCGGCCGCCTGGCTCGGCGACCTCCAGGTGCCCGCCGGCGAGCGGGAGGAGGGCGCGGTCGCCTACTCGGTCGAGGCGTACGACGCCCGGCCGGCCAGCGGCCGGATCGCCGTCCCGGAGCGCGACCAGTGGCGCCGGGCCACCGCCCAGGCGGCCCCGGCGCTGGAGCACCTCGAGGTCGAGCGCTGCGAGGCGGCCTCCCCGTGAGCCGCACGAGCGCCGTCGTCGAGCCGGCCACCGCCCGCCGCCCGCACGTCCCCGCCGGCGGCAACGCCCGGCTGCCGCGCGACCTGCACCCGGTGGCCTGGTGGGTCTGGGCGATCGGGCTCGCCGCCGCCGCGTCGGGCACCACGAACCCGTTGAGCCTGCTGCTCCTCGTCGGCGTGGCCGCCCTGGTCGTCTCCGCGCGCCGCTCCGACCAGCCATGGGCCGCGTCCTTCCGGCTCTACCTGTGGCTGGGCCTGGCGATCGTCGTGATCCGGGTGCTCTTCCGCATCCTGCTCGGCGGCGGGTACGCCGGCGGCCCGGTGCTGCTCGACCTGCCCGAGATCCCGCTGCCCGACGCCGCGGCCGGCATCGCGCTGCTCGGCCCGCTGACCTCCGAGGCGCTGCTGGCCGGGCTCTACGACGGGATGCGGCTTGCCGCGATCGTCGTGTGCGTCGGCGCCGCGAACTCGCTGGCCAACCCCAAGCGGCTGCTGCGCTCGGTGCCGCCCGCGCTCTACGAGATCGGCACCGCGCTCGTCGTGGCGGTCACGGTGCTGCCTCAGCTCGCCGACTCGGTGCGCCGCGTCCGCGCCGCCCAGGGCCTGCGCGCGGGCGCCCACGGCCGCGTCGGGGTGCTGCGCCGCTCGCTGGTGCCGGTGCTCGAGGACGCCCTGGACCGCTCGCTGGCGATGGCGGCCGGCATGGACGCGCGCGGCTACGGCCGCAGCCCCGACCAGCGGCGCGGCGCCCGGCTGCTCACCGGCACCCTGATGGTCGCCGGGCTGGTGGGGGTGTGCGTGGGCGTCTACGCGCTGCTCGACACCACCGCCCCGCGGGTGCTGGCGCTGCCGATGCTGGCGCTCGGCGTCCTGCTGGCCGTCGCCGGGCTGAGCACCGCCGGTCGGCGGGTGGAGCGCAGCCGCTACCGCCCCGACCGGTGGCGCTGGCCCGACGTGCTCGTCGCCGCCTCGGGCGTCGGCGCCGGCGCGCTCGGGCTGTGGGTGGGCCGGGCCCAGCTCGACATCGCCCACCCGCCGCTGGACGCCGTGCCCACCGTGAGCCTGGCGGTGCTGGCCGCCGCCGGCCTGGCGCTGGCCGGCGGCCTCACCGCGCCCAGCGCGGTCACCAGGGGCGGGGGAGCCGCATGATCGAGCTGCGCGGCATCGGGTTCGGCTACGACGGCGGCCACCACCGGGTCCTCGACGGCGTCGACCTGGTGGTCGAGGAGGGCGAGCTGGTCGTCGTCTCGGGCCCCACCGGGGTCGGCAAGTCCACGCTGCTGGGCGTCGTCACCGGGCTGGTCCCGCGGTTCTCCGGCGGCCACCTCGACGGTGACGTGCTGCTCGACGGCGAGAGCATCGTGCACCGGCCGCCGCGCGAGCGGGCCCACGCCATCGGGTACGTCGGCCAGGACCCGGCCCGCGGGTTCGTCACCGACACGGTCGAGGAGGAGCTCGCCTACGGCATGGAGCAGCTGGGGCTGCCGGCCGAGACGATGCGCCGCCGGGTCGAGGAGACCCTCGACCTGCTCGGCATCGCCGACCTGCGCGCCCGCGACCTGCGCACCCTGTCGGGCGGTCAGCAGCAGCGGGTGGCCATCGGCTCGGTGCTCACGATGCACCCACGCCTGCTCGTGCTCGACGAGCCGACCTCCGCGCTCGACCCGACCGCCGCCGAGGAGGTGCTGGCCACCCTGACCCGGCTGGTGCACGACCTCGGGGTCTCCGTCCTCCTGGCCGAGCACCGCCTCGAGCGGGTCGTGCCCTTCGCCGACACCATGTGCCTGCTGCCCGGCGACGGCCGGCTGGTCGTGGGCACCCCGGCCGACGTGCTGCGCACCTCGCCGGTCGCCCCACCCATCGTCGAGCTCGGCCGGGCCGCCGGGTGGTCGCCGCTGCCGCTGAGCGTGCGGGAGGCGCGCCGGGCCGCCCGGGTGCTGCGCCCCCGCCTCCTCGACCCGCCCACCGACCGTCCCGCCGTCCCCGGCGAGCCCGGCGCCGGCCTGGTGGCCCGGGGCCTCACCGTCAGCCACGGGGCGACGGTCGCGGTCCGCGAGGTCGACCTCGACCTGGCGCCGGGGCGGGTCACCGCGCTGATGGGCCGCAACGGCGCCGGCAAGTCGTCGCTGCTGTGGGCGCTGCAGGGCACCGGTCGTCGGTACGCCGGCTCCGTGGCCGCCGCCGGCACCGACCCGGCCACGCTGGCCTCGCCCGAGCGGCGGGCGCTGGTGGGGCTGCTGCCCCAGAACGCCGCCGACCTGCTCTACCTCGAGACCGTCGACGAGGAGCTGGCCGCCGGCGACCCGCCGGGCACCCCCGGTGCGTGCCGCGCGCTGCTCGACCGGCTGGTGCCGGGCATCGACGGCGCCGCGCACCCCCGCGACCTCTCCGAGGGCCAGCGCCTGGCGCTCGCCCTGGCCCTGGTCGTGGCCGCGCGTCCCGGTGCGGTGCTCCTCGACGAGCCCACCCGCGGGCTCGACTACGCCGCCAAGGCCGAGCTGGCCCGGGTGCTGCGCGCGCTGGCCGCCGAGGGCCACGCCGTCCTGGTCGCGACCCACGACGTCGAGTTCGTGGCCCAGGCCGCCGACGACGCGGTGGTGATGGCCGAGGGGGAGGTGGTCTCCTCGGGTCCGGCGCGCCGGGTGGTCGTCGAGTCGCCGGCCTTCGCCCCGCAGGTCACCAAGGTGCTCGGGGCGCCGTGGCTGCGCGTCGACGAGGTCGTCACCGCCCTGGAGCCGGTGTGAGCGCGCACGGCGCCGCCCGCGTCGACGCCGTCCCGCTCGGGCGCCGCTCGGCGCTGGTGCTGGGCCTGGCGTCGGTCGCCGGGCTGATGATGCTGGTCTGGCCGCTGCTGCTGCGGGTGCCGGAGGGCACCCGAGTCGACCCGCCGTTCCTGTTCCTGGCGTTGCTTCCGGTGATCGTCGCCGTGGTGCTCGCCGAGGTGAGCGAGGGCGGTCTCGACGCGCGGGTGCTGGCGGTGCTCGGGGTGCTCAGCGCGGTCAACGCGCTGGCGCGCGCGATCTCCCCGGGCATCGCCGGGGTCGAGCTGGTCTTCTTCCTGCTGGTGCTCGGCGGCCGCGTCTTCGGGCCGGGCTTCGGCTTCGTGCTGGGCTGCACCAGCCTGTTCGCCTCGGCGCTGGTGACCGCGGGCGTGGGCCCGTGGCTGCCCTACCAGATGCTGGTCGCGGCCTGGGTCGGCATGTTCGCGGGACTGCTGCCCCGGGGCCCCCGCGGGCGCCGCGAGATCGCGATGCTCGTGGTCTACGGCGTGGTGGCGGCGTACCTCTTCGGGGCGCTGATGAACCTCTCCGGCTGGCCGTTCCTCCTCGGTGTCGCCCTGCCCGGCCACGAGGGCGACCTCAGCTACGTCGCGGGCGCGCCCGTGCTCGAGAACCTGCACCGGTTCGCGATCTACACGCTGCTGACCTCGACCGGCGGCTGGGACACCATGCGGGCGGTGACCAACACGGCCGCGATCGTGCTGCTCGGGCCCTCGATCCTCGCCGTGCTGCGCCGTGCCGCGCGCCGGGCCACGGTGACCGGCAGCGTGGCCGGCCCGGTGCGGCCGGAGCCGGTCAGGGACGGATCCTGAGGATCTTGTCGTCGTCGGGCCCGGGGCTGCCGCGCCCGTCGCGGTTGCTCGTGGTCACCCACAGCGAGCCGTCGGGGGCCTCGGCGACCGTGCGCACCCGGCCGTGCTCACCGACCAGGTACGCCGTCGCCTCGCCCGCGGTGCGGCCCTGCTCGTCGACCTCGACGCGCCAGAGCCGCTCGCCCTGGAGGGCCCCCAGCCAGAGGTGACCGCCGGCCAGGGCCAGCCCCGAGGGGGAGGCCTCGCCGGTGCCCCAGGTGACCTGCGGGTCGACGTACGCGGCCTCCTCGCCGACGCCCTCGACCGCCGGCCAGCCGTGGTCCTCGCCGCCGTCGACGCGGTTGAGCTCGTCGGCGATGCTGTCGCCGAACTCCGAGGCCCACAGCTGCTCGCCGACGAAGGCCAGGCCCTGCACGTTGCGGTGGCCCGAGGAGAAGACCGGGCTGCCGGGCCGGGGGTTGCCGGGAGCCGGCTCGCCGTCGGTGGTGATGCGCAGGATCTTGCCGCCGAGGCTGTCGGGGTCCGGGGCCCGCGAGGGCTCGCCGGCGTCGCCGGTCGACACGTAGAGGTAGCCGTCGGGCCCGAAGATCAGCCGCCCGCCGTCGTGGATGAAGCCGTTGGGGATGCCGGTCAGCACCGGCTCGGTCCCGCCGAGCCGGGCGCCGCGCAGCCGCGCCCGCACGACCCGGTTGTCCTCGGCGGTGCTGACGTAGAGGTAGAGGTAGCGGTCCTGCTCGAAGTCGGGGGAGACCGCGACGCCCAGCAGGCCCGCCTCGCCCTGCGCGACCCGCTCGTCGACGACGCCCGCCTCGACGACCCGGTGCTGCGCACCGCGCAGCAGCAGCACCCGGCCGCTGTCGCGCTCGGTCACCACCGCGTCGCCGTCGGGCAGGAAGTCCAGGCCCCACGGCACCTCCAGCCCGGTGGCGACGGTGCCGAGGAGCTTCGGCTCCAGGGCGGTCTCGCTGGGGGTCTCGCCGGGGGTCCGGCTGGGACTCTTGTCGGGGGAGCGGGTCGGGGTGGGCGGCAGCGGCGTCGCGTCCGGGGTCGTCTCGATGATCCGCACGTCGGTGCTGTTGCCCTCCTCCAGGCAGCCGCTCAGCGCCGCGACACCCAGCAGGGCGCCGGCGAGCGCGGCGACCGGTCGGCGGCGGCTCACCCGACCCGCTCGAGGAGCTGGAGGAGGAGGCGGTGCACCTCGTCGGGGTGCTCCAGCGACAGGAAGTGCGTGCCCGGCAGCTCGTGGTACGCAGCGCCCGGCACCCGGGCGGCCGCGGTCGCCATGTCGCGGGCCCCGGCCAGCACGTCCCAGGTGCCGGCCACGAAGGTCACCGGCACCTGCAGGTGGCGCAGCGAGACCCGGGCGTGCTCGGAGGTGCGCAGCGCCAGGTGGAAGTACCAGTCGAGCGGGGTGCTGAGGAACTCCTGCACGGCCATCGCGGCCAGGTCGGGGTGGCGCACCGGCAGCATGAAGCCGCTGTGGCTCAGCGCGGCGATGGTGCGGCGACCCACCGGTAGGCGTGTCGAGACCGGGGTCACCAGGCAGCCGGCCTGGCGGGCCACCCGGGCGGCGTTGACCGTGACCAGCCGCGCCAGCGGGCGGGGCAGGCGCAGCGGGGCCAGCATCGTCGCGAAGGTGTCACCGGGCACCCCGGCCACGGCGAGGAGCCCGCTGACCCGCTCGGGGTGGCGCAGCGCCAGCTCGAAGGCGGTGTTGACGCCCATCGACCAGCCCATCAGCACCGCCTTGTCGACGCCGAAGTGGTCCATCACCGAGAGACCGTCGTCGACCATGTCCTCGATGCCGCAGTGGGAGCGGTCGCGGGGCCGCTCCGAGCCGCCCACCCCGCGGTGGTGCCACGAGACGACCCGCACCCCGCAGTCAGGCTCCAGCAGCGCCGGCCACGCGTAGGCGCTGGTGCCCAGGCCGTTGCACAGCACCACGGTCGGGCCGTCGATGCGGCCGTCGGGGTCGTTGGTCCAGGCCCGCAGCCGGGTCCCGTCGTCGGAGAGCACCTCGTGGAAGGCGAGCGTCGGCGTGCTGGTGCGGGCCTGCGAGGTCGGCATGCGCCGATTGTGCCGCACCGGGGGTGCGGCCGTGCGGCCACTCAGACGTGGCGGACCCGGGGGTGCTCGTGGGGACGCTCGTGCCGGCGCCGCGTCGCCTCGAGCCGCTCCAGGTAGTCCTCGACCTCGTTGCGCTCGACCCGCCGTCGTGCCGCGGCGGTGCTGGCCACCATGGCGTTGTGCTGGGCCCGCTCCTGCGAGGCCACCGGCCACCGACGGGCGGCACCGGCCAGGTCCAGGACGGGCAGGACTACACGGCGTGCGAGAGACATCGGGCAAGCTCCCCAGGGGGTCGTCGAGTTCCCGACCCTAGGCCGGTCCGGCGACCGTGGGGAGTCCGGAGCGTCACGCCTGCGTGAACAACCAGGTCAGGGGATCAGTCGATGACCGGCACCCGCGGCCGCTGCGAGCGGGTCGCGCCGATGCTGGCCAGCACCACGCAGGCCACGGCGGCGTACTGCACCACCCCGAGCAGCTCGCCGAGCACGAGGATGCCGGCCAGGGCCGCGGCGGCCGGCTCGAGGCTCATCAGGATGCCGAAGACGGCCGGGCGCAGGCTGCGCAGCGCCACCAGCTCGCAGCTGTAGGGGATGACCGACGACAGCAGCCCCACCGCGGCCCCGATCAGCAGCACCCGCGGGTCGAGCAGGTCGGTGCCGCCGATGCCGACCGCGAACGGCAGCAGCAGCAGCGCGGCCACCGCGCTGGCCAGCACCAGGCCGTCGACGCCCGCCCAGTGCCGGCCGGTCTCGGCGCTGAGCAGGATGTACGCCGCCCACGCGGCGCCGGCCAGCAGTGCGAACCCGGCGCCGGCCCAGGTGACGTGGGCGCCGTCGAAGCCGAGCAGCGCGACCCCGAGCCCGGCCAGGAGGACCCACACCAGGTCACGCGCGCGGCGCGAGCCGACCACGGCCAGGGTCAGCGGGCCGATGAACTCGATGGTGACCGCGACCCCCAGCGGGATCCGGGCGAAGGACTGGTAGATGGCCCAGTTCATCAGGGCCAGGCTGAGCCCGAAGGCGACCACGACCGCCCAGTCGCGGCGGGTGCGCCCGCGCACCCGTGGGCGCACGACCAGGGCGAGGACCACCACGCTCGAGGCGAGGCGCAGCCACACCATCGTGGTCGGCGCGATCTCGTCGAAGATCGACTTGGCGACGCTGGCGCCGAGCTGCACCGACGCGATCCCGATGAGCACCAGCCACACCGGTGACACGGCGCGGGGAAGGGGCGACGATGAGTTCCGGCCGACCACGCGGTCAATGTACGGGTGGCACGCCGAGGAGAGGACAGCGACATGGCACAGGAGCAGCAGGAGCGGCAGGAGCGGCGGGGCAGGACGGTGCTGATGGTCGGCACCCGCAAGGGCCTGTGGGTGGGGGAGTCCGACGAGCGGCGGGAGGACTGGACCTTCACCGGGCCGCACCACGACATGCAGGAGGTCTACTCCTGCCTCGTCGACACCCGGGTGCGCGACGAGCGGGGCCGCCCGCGGCTGCTGGCCGGTGCCGCCTCGACGTGGTTCGGGCCGCAGGTGCAGGTCTCCGACGACCTCGGCGGCTCCTGGCGTGCGGGGGAGCAGCCACCGGCGTTCCCGCCCGACGTCGACGCCTCGGTCGAGCGGGTGTGGCAGCTGGTCGCCGGCAGCGAGCCCGGGGTGGTGTGGGCCGGCACCGAGCCGGGCGCGGTCTTCCGCTCCCGCGACGGCGGCCAGACCTGGGACCTCGAGCGGGCGCTGTGGGACCACCCGCACCGCCCGCAGTGGGCGGCGGGCTTCGGCGGCCAGGCGTTCCACACGGTGCTGCCGCACCCCGACGACCCGGGCTCGGTCGTCGCGGCGCTCTCCACCGGCGGGGTCTACCGCAGCACCGACGACGGTGCCTCGTGGCACCCCCGCAACCAGGGCATCCGCGCCGAGTTCCTGCCCGAGGGCGAGCAGTACCCCGAGTTCGGCCAGTGCGTGCACAAGGTCGCCCGGCACCCCTCGCGCCCCGAGCGGCTCTTCGCCCAGAACCACGGCGGCGTCTACCGCTCCGACGACGAGGGCGGCAGCTGGACCTCGATCGCCGCGGGCCTGCCCGCCGACTTCGGCTTCCCGGTCGTGGTGCACCCGCACGAGCCCGACACCACCTACGTCTTCCCGCTCGGCGGCGCCGGCGGTCGCTACCCGCCCGGGGGCCGTGCCCGGGTCTGGCGCTCGCGCGACGCGGGGGTGAGCTGGCAGGAGCTGGGCGACGGCCTGCCCGACGGCTTCTTCGTCGGGGTGATGCGCGACGCGATGTGCACCGACGACCACGCCTCGGCCGGTCTCTACCTCGGCGCCCGCAACGGCACCGTCTGGGCCTCCGCCGACTCCGGCGAGACCTGGCGTCTCGCCGTGGCCGACCTACCCGACGTCGTCTGCGTCCGCGCCGCCTCCTACTGACCCACCCACCCCGCTGGTCGAGCAACCGTCGTGACCCGATGACCCCCTGGCGTACGGCGAGCGGGCGCGTCGCGGCTACACCGTGGCGGCGGGCACGCCGGCGGTGATGCGGCTGCCGTCGGCGCGGGTGCCGCCGAGCTGCGGGCGGTCGTCGAGGGGGTGCGGCAGGCGGGTGCCGTGCGCGTCGAGCTCGACCACCAGCGGGTCGCCGGGGACGACCTCGTGCTCGGTGCCGCGCACGCTCAGCTGCACCGGGCCGGGCCCGTCCACGACGGCGACCGTCATCCGGTCCGGCCGCACCTCGAGCGCCAGGCGGTGGCCCTGCCAGGCCAGCGTGCAGCGCAGCACCGGGAAGGCGTCGGGCAGGCGCGGGTCGAAGGTGAGCCGGCCGCCGTGGTCGCGCATGCCGGCGAACCCGTTGACCAGCGCCGCCCAGACACCGCCGGCGGAGGCGATGTGCAGGCCGTCGTCGGTGTTGCCGTGCAGGTTGGCCAGGTCGACGAAGAGGGCTTGGCGGAAGTAGCCCCACGCCGCGTCGGCGTACCCGACCTCGGCCGCGACCACCGACTGCACCACCGCCGAGAGCGTGGAGTCACCGGTGGTGATGGGGTCGTAGTACTCGAAGTCGGCGAGCTTCTCCGCGTCGGTGAACCGGTCGCCCTGCAGGAAGAGCGCCAGCACCACGTCGGCCTGCTTGAGCACCTGGAACCGGTAGATCACCAGCGGGTGGTAGTGCAGCAGCAGCGGGCGCAGGGAGTCGGGGGTCTCGGAGAGGTCCCACACCTCGCGGTCGAGGAAGGCGTCGTCCTGCGGGTGGATGCCCAGGCCCTCGTCGAAGGGGATGTGCATCCCCTTGGCGCAGCGCGACCACTCGGCGACCTCGTCGTCGTCGAGCTCGAGGCGCAGCCGCACCTGCTCGAAGTCCTCGGGGTGGTCGCGGCGCACGGTCTCGACCGCCGCGACGGCCTGCTCGAGGTTGTAGCGGGCCATCACGTTGGTGAACAGGTTGTTGTTCACCACGGTCGTGTACTCGTCGGGGCCGGTGACGCCGTGGATGTGGAACGACGGGGTGCCGTTGCTGCGCCAGAAGCCGAGGTCGACCCACATCCGCGAGGTCTCGACCAGCATGTCGATGCCGTCGCGCACCAGGAAGCCGATGTCGCCTGTAGCGGCGACGTACTGCGAGAGGGCGTGGGCGATGTCGGCGTCGATGTGCACCTGCGCGGTGCCGGCGGCGTAGTAGGCCGAGGCCTCCTCGCCGTTGATGGTGCGCCAGGGGTAGAGCGCACCGCTCTGGGCCATCTCGCGGGCGCGGTGCCGCGCGGCGGGCAGCATCCGGCTGCGGAAGTGCATCAGGTTCCGCGCCAGGTGCGGCTGGGTGTAGGTGAGGAACGGGGCGACGTAGATCTCGCTGTCCCAGAAGTAGTGCCCCTCGTAGCCCGACCCGGTCACGCCCTTGGCGGGCACCCCCTGCTGGTCGGCGCGGGCGCTGGCCTGGGCCAGCGAGAAGAGGTTGAAGCGGATCGCCTGCTGGATCGCGATCTCCTCGTCGGAGGCGTCCGGCTCGGTGACCTCGACGTCGGCGGCCGCCCAGAAGTCGGCGTACCAGTCGCGCTGCTCGTCGAGGTAGTGGTCCAGGCCGTGGTGGCGCGCCCGGTCGAGGGTGCGCTCGCACCGGTCGGCCAGCTCGCGCACGGGCACGCCGCGCGAGGTGTGGTAGGCGACGGTCTTGTGCAGCCGCACCGGGTTGCCCTCGGTGGCCTCGACCCGGAAGACCATCTTGGTGAGGTCCTCCTCGGCGCGGCGCACGACCTCGCTGGGGTCCTCGGTGCTCAGCGTGTGGTCGGCCGCCACGGCGATGGTCATCCGCGAGTTGGCGCAGGCGTAGCCGAGCATCATCCGCTGCTGCTCGGCCGCGTGCAGGCGGGGCAGCAGCACCCGGTCCTCGAACGCCGCGGCCTTGCGCGGGTCGATGCCCTCGCCCATCGCGGCACGCGGGTCGTGGTACTCGTCGGTGCCGTCCTGGCGGTTCATCAGCTGCGAGGAGATCGTGATCGGGGCGTCGCCCTCGACCATGGTCACCGTCAACCCCATCAGCGCCAGGTGGCGCTGGGTCATCGAGACCATCCGCGTCGACTCGACCTTGACCCGCTTGCCCGACGGGGTGCGCCACAGCAGCGAGCGGCGCAGGACGCCGTCGCGGAAGTCCAGCGAGCGCTCGTAGCGCTCCAGGTCGGCGGTGCCCAGGATCAGGGGCTCGTCGTCGACGTAGACCTTGAGCAGCTTGGCGTCGGGGACGTTGACGATCGTCTGGCCGGTCTGCGCGAAGCCGACGGCGGCCTCGGCGTGCCGGATCGGCCAGGTCTCGTGGAAGCCGTTGACGAAGGTGCCGTGCGCGTGGGCGTCGCGGCCCTCCTCGGGGTTGCCGCGCATGCCGAGGTAGCCGTTGGCGACGGTGAAGAGCGTCTCGGTGACGCCGAGGTCGTCGGCGCGGTGCGAGCGCTCGACCAGGCGCCACGGGTGCACCGGGAAGCGACCCCGGTCCATCGGGTCGTCGGCGACGAAGCGGCGGGTCACTCCCCGGCCCCCGTCACCAGCTCGGCCAGGTCGTCGACGACCAGGTGGGCGCCGGCCTCGCGCAGGACCTCGGCACCGACCCCGCGGTCGACGCCGATGACCAGCCCGAAGCCGCCGGCGGCGCCGGCGCGCACCCCCGAGACGGCGTCCTCGAAGACGACCGTGCGGGCGACGTCGGCGCCCAGCTCGTGGGCGGCGTGCACGAAGGTGTCGGGGGCGGGCTTGCCGGGCAGGCCCAGCTCGGCGGCGACGGCACCGCTGACCACGGTGCCGAACCGGTCGGCGAGACCGGCCGCCTCGAGCACGGCGGGGGCGTTGGCCGAGGACGACACGACGGCGAGCGGCACGCCCAGGTCGCGCAGCTCGTCGAGCAGCGCCACCGAGCCGGGGTAGGCCACGACGCCGTCCCGGGCCAGCACCTCGTTGAAGGCGTCGTTCTTGCGGTCGCCGAGCTCGCGCACCCGCTCCTCGCTCAGCTCGATGCCGCGCGAGGCGACGAAGTCGCGCACCCCGTCGTAGCGGGGCTTGCCGTCGACGTGGGCGAAGTAGTCGGCGTCGGTGTAGGCCGACAGGTCGTCGGCCGCGCCGTCGTAGCCCTCCAGGAACGCGTTGAACATCTCCGCCCAGGCGCGCATGTGCACCTCGGCCGTCGGGGTGATCACGCCGTCGAGGTCGAGCAGCACGGCGTCGTGGTCTCTCCAGCTCACAGTCCTCACCCCACGAGGCTAGGGCCCCGACCGCCCCCGACGCAGATCGACGCCGTGAGACACCGTGGTGGGTGCGACGACGGTCACGGATAGCCTTGACCCATGACCGGACCGTCCGAGCGACCCGACCTCAAGCCCCGTTCCCGCGACGTCACCGACGGCCTCGAGCGAGCCGCCTCGCGCGGCATGCTGCGCGCGGTCGGGATGGGCGACGACGACTGGGAGAAGCCCCAGATCGGCGTGGCCTCGAGCTGGAACGAGATCACCCCCTGCAACCTGTCGCTGGACCGCCTGGCCAAGGCCGTCAAGAACGGCGTGCACGCCGCCGGCGGCTACCCGCTGGAGTTCGGCACGATCTCGGTCTCCGACGGCATCTCGATGGGCCACGAGGGGATGCACTTCTCGCTGGTCTCCCGCGAGGTCATCGCCGACTCCGTCGAGGTGGTGATGAGCGCCGAGCGGCTCGACGGCTCGGTGCTGCTCGCCGGCTGCGACAAGTCGCTGCCCGGCATGCTGATGGCCGCGGCCCGCCTCGACCTCGCGTCGGTGTTCATGTACGCCGGCTCGATCATGCCCGGCCAGGTCGACGGCGAGGACGTGACGATCATCGACGCCTTCGAGGCGGTCGGTGCGTGCCTGGCCGGCAAGATGACCCGCGAGCAGGTCGACCGGATCGAGCGGGCGATCTGCCCGGGCGAGGGCGCCTGCGGCGGCATGTACACCGCCAACACGATGGCCGCGGTCGGCGAGGCGCTGGGCATGTCGCTGCCGGGCTCGGCCGCCCCGCCGGCCGTCGACCGGCGCCGCGACGGGTTCGCGCACCGCTCCGGCGAGGCCGTGGTCGGCATGCTGCGCGAGGGCATCACCGCGCGCCAGATCATGACCATGGAGGCCTTCGAGAACGCCATCACCGTCGTGATGGCGCTCGGCGGCTCCACCAACGCCGTGCTGCACCTGCTCGCGATCGCCCGCGAGGCCGAGGTGCCGCTGACGATCGACGACTTCAACCGGATCGGCGACAAGGTGCCGCACCTGGGCGACCTCAAGCCGTTCGGCCGCTACGTGATGAACGACGTCGACAAGATCGGCGGCATCCCCGTGGTGATGAAGGCGCTGCTCGACGCGGGCCTGATGCACGGCGACGTGCTGACCGTCACCGGCCGCACGATGGCCGAGAACCTCGAGGCGCTGGCGCCGCCGCCGCTCGACGACGACGTGATCCGCAGCCTGCAGCGCCCGATCCACGCCACCGGCGGCCTGACCATCCTCAAGGGCTCGCTGGCGCCCGAGGGTGCGGTCGTGAAGTCGGCCGGCTTCGACGAGACCGTCTTCGAGGGCACCGCCCGGGTCTTCGACGGCGAGCGCGCCGCGATGGACGCGCTGTCGGCCGGCGAGATCAAGGCCCGCGACGTCGTGGTGATCCGCTACGAGGGCCCCAAGGGCGGCCCGGGCATGCGCGAGATGCTCGCCATCACCGGCGCGATCAAGGGCGCGGGTCTCGGCAAGGACGTGCTGCTGCTCACCGACGGCCGGTTCTCCGGCGGCACCACCGGTCTCTGCGTGGGCCACGTCGCCCCCGAGGCCGTCGACGGCGGCCCGATCGCGTTCGTGCGCGACGGCGACCGGATCACCCTCGACGTCCTCAACCGCACCCTCGAGGTCGAGCAGGGCGACGACTGGGAGTCGCGCAAGGAGGGCTGGGAGCCCAACCCGCCGAAGTACACCCGCGGGGTCCTGGGCAAGTACGCCAAGACCGTCTCCTCGGCCGCGCACGGCGCGGTCACCGGCTGACGACCGGTCACTTTCGCACCAGCCACCGGTCACTTCCGCACCCTGAATGGGGGCGATAGTGACTGCTCGGTGGTGCGAAGGTGACTGCTCGTGCTGCTACCAGGTGTCGACGGGGCGGCCGCTGCCCACGAGGCGGCCGTCCCGGGCGGCGGCGGCGAGCAGCGCCGCGAGCACCTGACGGGTCTCGGCGGGGTCGATGACGTCGTCGATCTCGAAGTGCCGCGCGACGTTGAGCGCCGTCGAGTGCGCCTGGGCGTACGCCGTCAGCTCGCGCACCTGCCGCTCGCGCTCGGCCTCGTCCTCGATCGCCTCGAGCTCGCGGCGCATCGAGAGCCGCACCGCGCCCTCGAGCCCCATCGCGCCCAGGTGGGCGCCGGGCCAGGCCAACGTCATCAGCGGCTGGTGGGTGCTGCCGCCGAGCATCGCCTGCGCCCCGAGCCCGTAGCCGCGGCGCAGCACCACCCCGATCATCGGCACCTGCAGCTGCGCCCCGGCCACGAGCAACCGCGAGGTGTGGCGCACCAGCCCGGTGCGCTCGGCGTCGGGGCCGACCATCATGCCGGGGGTGTCGACCAGCGAGACGACCGGGAAGCCGTGCGCGTCGCACAGCTGGAGGAACCGGGCGGCCTTGTCGCCGGCGTCGGCGGTGATCGCGCCGGCGAGGTGGCGGGTGTCGTTGCCGAGCAGCCCGACGGTGCGGCCCTCGATGCGCCCCAGCGCGGTCATCAGCTCGGGGGCGAAGTCGGGGCGCAGCTCGGTGACGGTGCCCTCGTCGCAGATCGTCTCCACCACCGGCACCAGCTCGTACGACGTCCGCTCGCCGTCGGGGACCGCCTCGCGCAACGGCGTCTGGTCGGCCACCTCCCACGACTCCTCGTCGCCCAGGAAGTAGCCGATCAGCGCCCGGGCGGCCTCGACCGCCTCGTCCTCGTCGACGGCCACGTCGACCACGCCGTTGGCGGTCATCACGTCGAGCGGACCGACCTCGGCGGCGGTGACGTCGCCGAGCCCGCCGCCGGCGATCATCGCCGGCCCGCCCATGCCCAGCGAGGCGCGCGGGGTGGCGACGACGAGGTCGGAGCAGCCCGCGACGACCGCGTTGCCCGCGAAGCAGGGCCCCTCGACCACGGCGACGCGCGGCACCCGGCCCGACAGGCGGGCCCAGGCGGCGAAGGTGGTGACGTCGAGCGCGGAGACCAGCGGGATGTCGGTGTCGCCGGGCCGCCCGCCGCCGCCGGCGGCGAAGAAGACGCAGGGCAGGGCGAGGCGCTCGACCACGTCGAGCAGCCGGTCGGTCTTGCGGTGCCCGCGCATGCCCTGGGTGCCGGCCATCACCAGGTAGTCGTAGGACAGCACCGCCACGGAGCGGCCGTCGATGGTGGCCAGGCCGCCGACGATCCCGTCGGCGACGGTGCGGTCGAGCAGGTCGTCCATCGACCGCTTGTCCTCCTGCGCGGCGGTCACGAAGCGCCCGTACTCGACGAAGCTGCCCGGGTCGACCAGCGCCGCGACCTGCTCGCGGGCGGTCCGGCCGCCCCGCGCGTGCAGCGCCTCGACGGCCTCGGGGCGGGCGGTGTCCTCGGTCAGGGCCCGCCGCGCGAGCACCTCCAACAGCTCGGGGCGGATCGGCGCGGGGGTCGACATGGCGGGGAGTCTAGGAGCGGGTCCGGTGGGGTAGACATGCGCCGTGACCTCCACCACCCACGAGACCACCGCACGCCTCGACGCCGACGACGCGCTCGCGGCGTACCGCGACCGCTTCGTCGGGGCCGGGACGCCGCTGGTCTACCTCGACGGCAACTCGCTGGGCCGCCCGCTGCGCACCACCGGTGAGCGGCTGGCGCGGTTCGTCGAGCACGAGTGGGGCGGGCGGCTGATCCGCGGCTGGGACGAGGGCTGGATGGACCTGCCGACCGTGGTCGGCGACCGGATCGGCGCCACCTGCCTGGGTGCGGCGCCGGGCCAGACCGTGGTCGCCGACTCGACGACGGTGCTGCTCTACAAGGCGCTGCGCGCCGCCGTGGCCGCACGCCCCGGGCGCGACGAGGTCGTGCTCGACCGCGACAACTTCCCGACCGACCGCTACGTCGCCGCCGGCGTGGCCGACGAGCTGGGCCTGACCCTGCGCTGGATCGACGTCGACACCAGCGCCGGGGTCACCCTCGAGCAGGTGCGGGAGGTCGTGGGGGAGCGGACCGCGGTGGTCCTGCTCAGCCACGTCGCCTACCGCTCGGCCTGGCTGGCCGACGCCCCGGCGATCACCGCCGCGGTGCACGACGCCGGCGCCCTGGTGCTGTGGGACCTCAGCCACTCCGTCGGCTCGGTGCCGCTCGAGCTCGACGCGTGGGGCGTCGACCTGGCGGTCGGCTGCACCTACAAGTACCTCAACGGCGGGCCGGGCTCGCCCGCGTTCGTCTACGTCGCCGAGCGGCTGCTGGGCGACCTGCAGCAGCCGGTGCCGGGCTGGATGGGACACGCCGACCCGTTCGCGATGGGCCCCGGCTGGACCCCCGCGCCGGGCATCCGCCGGATGATCTCCGGCACCCCGCCGGTCGTGGGGATGCTCGCGGTCCAGGAGATGCTCGACCTGCTCGACGAGGTGGGGATGGCCGCGGTGCGCGCCAAGTCGGTCGGGCTCACCGAGCACACCCTCGCGCTGGCCGACGACCTGCTCGCCCCGCTCGGCGTCGGCGTCGCCTCGCCGCGCGAGCCGCAACGGCGCGGCGGCCACGTCACGCTGACGCACCCCGCGATGCGCGAGGTGACCGCGCGGCTCTGGGAGGCCGACGTGATCCCCGACTACCGCGACCCCGGAGGCCTGCGCCTGGGGCTCTCGCCGCTCTCGACGTCGTACGACGAGGTCGCGCGCGGGCTGGAGACGGTTCGCGACGTGCTGGTCGACCTGGCAGCCTCGGGGGCATGACGAGCAGCACCGGCCCCGCCACCGAGGTCCGCTTCCCGCGCCCGCTCCGCCCCGGCGACACCATCGGGGTCACCGCGCCCTCCTCGGGCGTCCAGCCCCCGCTGCTGGCGCGCCTCGACGTGGCGTGCGAGCACCTGCGCCGGCGCGGCTACGAGGTGCGCCGCGGCGCCGTGCTCGAGACGCCCGACGGGGGAGTGGCGGCCCCGGCCGCCCAGCGCGCGGCCGAGCTGACCGCGATGCTCTGCGACCCCGACGTGCGGGCCGTGGTGCCGCCGTGGGGCGGCGAGCTGGCGATCCAGGTGCTCGACCACCTCGACTGGGACGCCCTGGCCGCCGCCGAGCCGACCTGGCTGGTCGGCTGGAGCGACCTCACCACCCTGATGGTGCCGCTGCTGACCCGGCTGGGCTGGGCCTCGCTGCACGGCGGCAACCTGATGGACACCCCCTACCGCCAGCCCGAGGGCCTCGCGCACTGGCTCGACGTGCTCGAGACCGAGCCGGGCGAGCCGGTCGTGCAGTCCTCCCCGGGCCGGCACCGCACCGGTGGCTTCGACGACTGGGAGGCGACGCCGGAGATCAGCGAGCAACGGCTGGACGCCACCGGCGCCTGGGAGGTCGTCGGTGGCGGCGGGCTCGACCTGACCGGCCGCCTGGTCGGCGGCTGCATCGAGGTGCTCGGCCCGCTGGTCGGCACGCCGTACGCCGACGTCGCGGGCTGGGGCCGCGCGCAGGTCGACGAGGGCCTCGTGGTCTACGTCGAGGCCGCCGAGCACGCCGCCTTCGACGTGTGCCGCGCCCTGCACGGGATGCGGATGGCCGGGTGGTTCGACGAGGCCGAGGCGGTGCTGGTCGGGCGCACCTCGGCCCCCGACAGCCCCGGGCTCACCCAGCGCCAGGCCGTCGTCGACGCGCTCGGCCCGCTCGAGGTGCCGCTGGTGCTCGACGTCGACCTCGGCCACGTGCCGCCCCACCTGCCGATCGTCAACGGCGCCTCCTGCCGGGTCGTCGTCGACGCCCGGCGCAGCCAGCTCACCCAGACGTGGGGCTGACCGCGGCGACGGGCGACACCTCCACCTCGTGGGCCAGCATCACCGCCTGACCGCTGACCGGCTCCATGTGCGCGGGCCCGCCGGGCACCACCTCGTTGACGTTGACCCCGGCGCGGGCCCGGGCGCGCGAGGCGCCGCTGGCGCGGTGGCCCCAGCCGTGCGGCACCACCACGACGCCGCGCGCGACGTCGGTGGTCAGCCGCGCCGGCAGGCGCACCGCCCCGGCCCCGCCCCGCACCTCGACCTCCTCGCCGTCGGCGATCCCGCGCTCCGCGGCGTCGAGCGGGTGCAGCAGCGCGGTGTTGCCGTCGGGCTGCTCGATGTAGGGGTTGTTGTGCATCCAGCTGTTGTGCGAGCGCCGGTCTCGGCGGCCGACCAGCCGGAGGACGCCCGGGCGGGAGAGGTCCGCCTCCAGCGCGACCAGCCGCTCGAGGTCGGCGACCAGGTCGGCGGGGGCGAGGTCGACCAGCCCGTCGGGCGTCGCCACCCGGTGGCCCAGGAACGAGCCGGGCTCGGTCGGGGGCAGCAGCACCCCCTCGGGGCGGCGCCGCAGCTCGCGGAGCGTCGTGCGCCGCCCCCAGCGCAGCAGCACGGCCACCAGCTGCTCGAAGCCGACCTGCGGTGAGCCGGGCAGCCGGCCGAGCAGCCGGTTGAGCCGGGGCAGCAGGTGGGCCGGGGTGGTACCCCACGGCCGCGCGCC
>JBFGFQ010000028.1:0-20122 GCA_041579495.1 Nocardioides sp. | reverse complement strand
TCTTCAGCAGAGGACCCTCCGCGGATGCCTCTGGGGGGTCCACGGGGGGCGGTGCCCCCCGTGTGGTCGGCTTAGTGCAGGCCTTCGGGCACCACGACGACATCGGGGGAGCGGTCCCGGGGTCGATGCCCTCCGGCGCCACCAGCGTCTTCGAGGAGGGCCTGATGGTGCCGCCCATCAAGCTGTGGGACGCCGGCGTGCCCAACCGCGCGGCGCTGGCGATCATGACCCGCAACTCGCGGATGCCCGAGTCGCTGGCCGCCGACCTCGACGCCGAGTGCTCGGCCTGCCTGATGGGCGCGCGCCGGCTCGGCGAGCTCTTCGACCGCTACGGGGTCGAGGTCGTGGAGTCGTGCTTCGACGCGATCATCGACCGCACGACGACGACGTACCGCCGCGAGATCCTCAGCCGGATCCCGGTCGGCTCGTGGACCTGGGAGGACTACGCCGAGCACGACGGGGTCGACGAGCCGCGGCTGCACACCCAGCGGATCACGCTGACCCGGACCCCCGCCGACGACCCCGAGGGGGAGCGGCTGGTCATCGACTTCGACGGCACCGGGCCGCAGGCGCGCGGGCCGATCAACCACTGCGGCGACTACTCCGACGGCGTCTTCCTGAAGAAGTGGCTGGCCCCGGTGCTGCGCAACCTCGCCGAGACGCCCGAGCGGATGGCCGAGCTCGACGTCAACGAGGGCGTGGTGCCGCTGATCGAGATGCGCTTCCCCGAGCCGGGCACGCTGCTCACGCCGGTCTTCCCGGCCCCCACCAACGCCCGCACCTTCGTGATCCTGCGCCTGCTCGGGGTGCTGGCCGGGGTGGTGGCCAAGGCCGTCGACGGGCAGATGCCGGCCGACCAGGAGACGATCCGCTACACCGGCGTCTACGGCGACGACGCCGACGGGCGTCCCTACCTGATGCGCGAGGTCCTCGGCGGCGGCTCGGGCGGGCGTCCCCACGGCGACGGCGAGGACACCATCCACGTGGTGCCCGACTCCCGCAACCTGCCCACCGAGTTCACCGAGGCCCGTTTCCCGTTCCTCGTCGAGCGCCTCTCGCTGGCCGTCGACAGCGGCGGCGCCGGGCAGTTCCGCGGCGGGCTGGGCTACGAGAAGCACGTGCGGATGCTGCGCGACGCGCACTTCATGTCCATCGCCGACCGCTCGATCCTGGCCTGCTGGGGGGTGCGCGGCGGACTGGCCGGCTCCCCGTTCCAGGTCACCGTCGACCCCGGCGGACCGCACGAGCGCGAGGTCGACGCCCTCGCCGACGCCGAGCCCGTGCGCGCCGGCGAGGTGATCCGGATCCGCACCACCGGGGGCGGCGGCTGGGGCGACCCGCTGCTGCGCGACCCCGCGCTGGTGGTGCGCGACGTGGTGTGGCGCAAGGTCTCGCCCGAGGCCGCGCTGACGTCGTACGGCGTGGTGCTCACCGGGTCCCTCGATGACGACACCCTCGACCACGACGCGGAGGCGACGGCCGCCGAGCGGGCCTCGCGCCCGGCGCCGGCCGCGGCGTTCTTCGACCGCGGACCCGGCTACGCCACGCTGGCCGGCGGGGCCACGCACGCCGACGTCGACCTCCTCGACCCCGCCGGGGGTGGCACGATCGGCTCGTGAGCACGCGCGACGCCACCGACGCCGAGGCCGCCGAGGCCTGTGCGGAGGTGGCGGCCGCGGGCTGGCGCTGGGTGCTGGCGCAGGTCAGGTGGGACGACGGTCCGTGGATCCCGGAGTCGGTGCCCCACGACGGCGGGCCGCCCGACGAGCGTGACGGCACGCACAGCGGGGTGGGCGGGCTCGCCCTCGTGCTGGCCGAGCTCGCGCTGGCCCGCGCGTGGACCCCGCAGGAGGCCGAGCTGGCCGACGCGGTGGCGACCCGGGTGCGGGCGGGGCTGGGCACGACCGACGACTGCTCGGCCTTCGACGGCCTCGTCAGCGCCATCGGCGCCCTCACCGCGCTCGACGCGCCGGGCGCCGAGGACGCGGTGGCCCGGCTCGCCGCCCTCGCCGGGCCCGACGGGTGGGGCCAGTCCGTGCTCGGGCCGCCGTTCCCCGACGGCACCCGCATCAGCGACGCCACGCTCGGCACCGCGGGCGTCCTGCTCGGTGCGGTGTGGGCGCACCGGCACCGGGTCCGCGGGGCCGTCGACCTGGCCCACCGCGCGGCCGACGTGCTGCTGGCCGAGGCCGAGCCGGCCGACGCGGGCCTGCTGTGGCGCTTCGTCCCGCTGCGCTTCCTCGACCACGTGGCCCCCGAGGAGCGGCGGGAGATGCCGAACTGGTCGCACGGGGTGGCCGGGATCGCCGGTGCCCTCGCCGTCGCCGGGGCCGAGCTCGACCGGCCCGACCTGGTGGTCGCGGCCCGCAGTGGCGCGGAGCACCTGCTGTCGTGGGCCGACACCGGCGACGGCGGCCTGGTGGTGCCGCGGGTGGTGCCGCCGCGCCCGGACGGGCCGGTGGAGGTGTCGTACGGCTGGTGCCACGGCCCGACCGGCACCGCGCTGCTCTTCGAGGCCCTCGAGCTGGCGGGCGTCGAGGAGGTCGCGGGGCTCGCCCCGAGCGCCTGGCGGCGGCGCTGCCTGCGCAGCGTCGCCGCCTCCGGTGTCCCGCAGCGGGGCGAGCCCGGCTCCTGGGACAACGACGGACGCTGCTGCGGCACCGCCGGGGTCGGCGACGTGGCCCTCGACGGCTGGCAGCAGCACGGGGACGAGGCCGACCTCGCCCTGGCCCGCGCCTGCGGTGCGGCGCTCGTCGGGCGCGCGGTGGTCGACGGGCCGCACGCCTGGTGGCGCTTCGTCGAGCACCGGGCCGCCGAGCCGCTGCTGCCGCCCGGGGTGGGCTGGATGCAGGGAGCCGCCGGCATCGTGGCGTTCCTCGCGCGCCTGGCACGGGTGCTGCGCGAGGGACGCGAGGCACCGGCCGTGGCCGGGCTCGACACCTGGTGGGCCCTCCCGCGCCCGGTCGGGCGCTGAGGCTCAGCTGCTGCTGGGCTGGGGCAGCTGGGGGATCAGCCAGGAGAGGAACGCGTCCTGGCTGCGTGTCTGCAGGTAGATCCGGCCGGGACCCGTCAGGTCGCAGACCAGGCCCTCGCCCGAGAAGAGCGTCGACTTCCAGCCACCGACCTTGCGCACGGCGTACTGCACGTTCTCGGTCCAGGCCACCATGTGCCCGGTGTCGACGGTCCAGGTCTGGCCCGCTGCCAGGTCGAGGTGGTGGATGGCGCCGTAGGAGGACAGCACGACCTCGCCGCGACCGGCCAGCCGCAGCATGAACAGGCCCTCGCTGGAGAAGAACGTCCTGCGCCCGCCCCACTGGGTGTCGACCTCGACGCCGGCCGTCGAGGCCAGGTAGGAGCCCGAGGTGACGAACAGCTGGCCGTCGAGCGGCCAGGCCACGACGTCGCCGGGCAGCGTCGGCGCGACGTACACCTCGCCCCCGTCGTGCTGGGAGGTGAAGGTGTTCATGAAGAACGACTCCCCGCCCAGCAGGGAGCGCTTGAGGCCCTTGAGCACCCCGCCCTGCGTGGAGGTCTGCACCGAGACACCGGGCGACATGGCGAGCATCGCCCCGGACTCGGCGCGCACCGACTCCCCGGCGGCCAGGACCAGGCGGGCGGTGGCGTAGGCGGGGCTGTAGAGCACCTCGGTCTGCATGTCGCCACCGTAGGCCCCGCCGGGGTGCAGCGGGCTCGAACGACCTCCCCGGTGCCCTGCGGTGCTGGCAAGACCTGCCAGCCGGGTGCCGGCACTCTGGTGGTGCGGCACGGTGTAGGGGCCCGCGGGCGTGGCTAGGTTCGAGCCATGAGGGTCCTGGTCGCGCTGGGCGGCAACGCGATGACCGGGCCCGACGGCTCCGCGCGACCCGGCGACCAGATCGCCGCCGCGCGGGGCGCGGCCGCCGCCGTCGCCGACCTGGTCGCGGCCGGGCACCAGGTGGTGCTCACCCACGGCAACGGGCCCCAGGTCGGCAACCTGCTGGTCAAGAACGAGCTCGCCGCCGCGGTGGTGCCCCCGGTGCCGCTCGACTGGTGCGGTGCGCAGACCCAGGCGACGCTCGGCTTCGTGCTGATGAACGCACTCGAGGCCGCGCTGGCCGACCGCGGGCTGCGCACCCCGACGGCGGCCCTGGTCACCCGCACCCTGGTCGACCGCGACGACCCCTGCTGGCAGCGGCCCACCAAGCCCATCGGCCGCTTCCTGCCCGAGGCCGAGGCCCGGGTGCTCGTCGACCACGGCGAGACCTGGGAGCCGCGCGGTGAGCGTGGCTGGCGCCGCGTGGTCGCCTCGCCCGAGCCGCTCGAGGTGCTCGACGCGCCGGCCGCCGCGACCCTGGCCGCCTCCGGGTACGTCGTCGTGGTCGCCGGCGGCGGGGGAGTGCCGGTCGTGCGCGGGGCCGACGGCAGCCTGCGCGGTGTCGAGGCCGTCGTCGACAAGGACCTCGCCGCCGCGGTGCTCGCCCGGGCCCTCGACGCCGACGTGCTCGTCGTCGGCACCGACGTGCCCGCGGCCGTGCTCGGCTTCGAGGGGCCCGACCCGCGGCCGCTGGGCCGCGTCGACACCACCGCGCTGCGCGGCCACGCCATCGAGGGTCACTTCGCCAGCGGCTCGATGGGCCCCAAGGTCGAGGCCGCCTGCCGCTTCGTCGAGGCCGGGGGCCGGCACGCCGCGATCACCGACCTCGACCACCTGGTGGCCGCCGCCGAGGGCGGCGCGGGCACCGTCGTCGTGCCCCCGTCGCCGCACCGCACCGACCGCCCCACCGACCGCCCCGCCGACAGCTGAGAGGACACCCGTCATGCCGCACGCCATCGAGGTCCGCAAGGTCCCCATCCACTCCGTCGCCGACGCCAGCGAGCTCGAGAAGCTCATCGACGAGGGGGTCCTCGAGGCCTCCCGCGTCGTCGCGATCATCGGCAAGACCGAGGGCAACGGCGGGGTCAACGACTACACGCGCATCATCGCCGACCGCGCCTTCCGCGAGGTGCTGGTCGCGCGCGGCGCCGACCCCGACGCGGTGGCGCAGGTGCCGATCGTCTGGTCGGGCGGCACCGACGGCGTGATCAGCCCGCACGCGACGATCTTCGCGACCCTGCCCGACGACGCCGTCGAGCCGCCGGGCGACCCCGACGAGAAGCGGCTGACCGTCGGGTTCGCGATGAGCGAGGTGCTGCTGCCCGAGGAGATCGGCCGCTCGGGCATGGTCACCAAGGTCGCCGACGCGGTGAAGGTCGCGATGGAGCGCGCCGGCATCACCGACCCCGCCGACGTGCACTACGTGCAGACCAAGACGCCGCTGCTGACCCTGAGCACCATCGCCGACGCCAAGTCGCGCGGCCAGGACGTCTTCACCGAGGACACGCTCTACTCGATGGACGTCTCCAACGGCGGCACCGCACTCGGCATCGCGGTGGCCCTCGGCGAGATCGAGATGCCCTCCGACGAGCAGGTGCTCAAGGACCGCTCGCTCTACTCCTCGGTGGCCTCGTGCTCCTCGGGCGTCGAGCTCGACCGGGCCCAGGTGGTCGTGGTCGGCAACGCCACGGGCGTCGGTGGCCGCTACCGCATCGGCCACTCGGTGATGCGCGACGCCCTCGACGCCGACGGGCTGTGGGAGGCGATCCGCGACGCCGGGCTCGAGCTGCCCGAGCGCCCGCACCCCAGCGACCTCGACGGGCGCCTGGTCAACCTCTTCCTCAAGTGCGAGGCCTCCCAGGACGGCACCGTGCGCGGTCGCCGCAACGCGATGCTCGACGACTCCGACGTGCACTGGCACCGCCAGATCAAGGCCGCCGTCGGTGGCGTCACCGCCGCCGTCACCGGCGACCCGGCCGTCTTCGTCTCCGTCTCCGCGGCCCACCAGGGCCCCGACGGCGGGGGCCCGGTCGCGGCCATCGTCGACCTCGGCTGACCCCCGCCGCCCCGCAGCCCCGCGGGGTCAGGAGTCGAGCCAGGCCTTGACCGCCTCGGTGTGCTCGCCCAGGCGGGGCGGCGGCAGGTGGGTGCTGCGGCCGCCGGAGTGGGTGGCGTCGTCGAAGCGCAGCGGTGAGCCCGGCAGCTGCAGGGGGCCCAGGGTGGGGTGCTCGACCTCGAGCAGCAGCCCCTGCGAGCGGGTCTGCTCCCAGGCGTAGACGTCGTCGAGGGTGCGCACCTTGCCGCTCGGCACCCCCGCCCCGCGCAGCACCTCGAGCCAGTGCTCGGCGGGGTCGGTGGCGAAGTGCGCCTCGAGGAGCCCGGTCAGCGCGTCGCGGTGCGCCACCCGGTCGGCGTTGGTGGCGAAGCGCTCGTCGGTGGCGTCGAGCGAGAGCGCCTCGCACAGCGCGCGCCACAGCCCCTCGGAGCCGCAGGCGATCTGGATCGGGGCGGTGCCGGTCTCGAAGAGCCCGTACGGCGAGATCGACGGGTGGTGGGCACCCGCGGGTCCCGGCACCTCGCCCGCGACGGTCCAGCGGGTGCCCTGGAAGGCGTGCACCCCGACCATCCCGGCCAGCAGCGAGGTGCGCACGACGCGCCCGCGCCCGGTGCGCTCGCGCTCGTGCAGCGCGGCCAGCACGCCGAAGGCGCCGTTCATGCCGGCCACCAGGTCGGCGATCGGCACGCCGACCTTGGTGGGGGTCTCGCTGCCGGTCAGCGACATCAGCCCGCCCTCGCCCTGGGCGATCTGGTCGTAGCCGGCGCGCTGCGCCTCGGGGCCGTCGTGGCCGAAGCCGGTGATCGAGAGCACCACCAGCCGCGGGTTGAGCTCGTGCAGCCGCTCGGTGCCGAAGCCGAGGCGCTCCAGCACCCCGCTGCGGTAGTTCTCCATCAGCACGTCGGCGCGCCCGACGAGCCGCGCCAGCACGTCGGCGTCGGCGGGGTCCTTGAGGTCGAGGACCACCGACTCCTTGTTGCGGTTGGCCGAGAGGAAGTACGTCGACTCGCGCGCCTCCTCGGGCCCGACGAACGGAGGCCCCCAGGAGCGGGTGTCGTCGCCGGCGGGCGGCTCGACCTTGATCACCCGGGCGCCCTGGTCGGCCAGCATCATCGCCGCGTGCGGGCCGGCCAGCGCGCGGGTCAGGTCGATCACGGTCACGTCGCTCAGGGGGCCGTCCATGGGCCGAGCCTGCCATGCCGGCACGCGTCGCGGCGGCTGTCGGTGCCGGGTGGTCGAATGGTCGCCATGAGGAGCCCCGCCGCGACCACGACCTACCGGCTCGCCGCGCCGCAGCAGGCGGCCGCGGTGCCGGTGCTCGACGAGCACCAGCGCCGGGTGCTGGAGCACCCGGGCGGTCCGCTGCTGGTGCTGGCCGGTCCCGGCACCGGCAAGACCACGACGCTGGTCGAGACGATCGTGCACCGCATCGAGCAGGGCGCGCGGCCCGAGCAGGTGCTGGCGCTGACCTTCTCGCGCAAGGCCGCCGAGCAGCTGCGCGACCGGGTCACCGCGCGCCTGGGGCTGACCTCGGCCGTGGCCATCGGCACCACCTTCCACTCCTTCGCCTACGGCCTGATCCGCCAGCACCAGCCCGCGGAGCTCTACGAGGGCCCGCTGCAGCTGCTCAGCGCCCCCGAGCAGGACGTCGTGCTGCAGCAGCTGCTGACCGACGCGCCCGAGTCGGTGCGCTGGCCCGAGGCGCTGCGCCACGCGGTCGGGACCCGCGGCTTCGCCGGCGAGGTGCAGGCGGTGCTGGCCCGCGCCCGCGAGAAGGGCCTCGACGGCGAGGAGCTGCGCCGGCTGGGGGCCGAGGCCGGACGCGACGAGCTGGTCGCGGCCGGGTGGTTCCTCGACCAGTACCTCGACGTGCTCGACTCGCGCGGGGCCATCGACTACGCCGACCTGATCCGCCGGGCCGCGATCCTGGCCGAGGAGCACCGCGACGAGCTGCGCGCCACCTACCGCCACGTCTTCGTCGACGAGTACCAGGACACCGACCCCGGCCAGGTCGCGCTGCTGCAGGCGCTGGCCGGCGACGGTCGCGACCTCACCGTGGTCGGCGACCCGCACCAGTCGATCTACGCCTTCCGCGGTGCCGAGGTGCGCGGCATCCTGGAGTTCCCCACGACCTTCCCGCGCCGTGACGGCACTCCCGCGGGCACCGTCGTCCTGCGCGGCACCCGGCGCTTCGGTGCCTCCCTGCTGCGCTGCTCGCAGCGGGTCGCGGCGCGCCTGCCGCTGATCGGCACCATCGAGAGCGGGGCGCGCGAGGACTTCCTCGCACCGGTCCCGGTCGGGGAGCACGGCGACGGCCGGGTGCAGGTGCTGACCTTCGACACCGAGCGCGCCGAGGCCGAGCACCTCGCCGACCTGCTGCGCCGCGCGCACCTCGAGGACGGTGTCGCGTGGGACGACATGGCCGTGCTGGTGCGCTCGGGCCGCACGTCGATCCCGGCGCTGCGGCGCTCGCTGCTGGCGGCCGGGGTGCCCGTCGAGGTCGCGGGCGACGACACCCCGCTGGTGGGCGAGCCCGCGGTGCGCACGCTCGTCGACGCCCTGACCGCGGTGCTGCACCTCGACGAGGACGACCCGCGCAGCGTCGACCACCTCGACGCGCAGCACGCCCACGCGCTGCTGCACTCCCACCTGGCCGGCCTCGACGCGGCCGACGTGCGGGTGCTGGCGCGGCTGCTGCGCACCCGGGAGAAGCAGCGCGTGGCCGAGGCCGGCGCCGGTGCCGCCCCCCGCAGCTCGCCCGACCTGCTGCGCGCGGCCGTCGTCGACGAGGGCGTGCTCGAGGACCTGGCCGGCACCCCCGGTGCCGACCTGCCCGCGGTGGCGCGCGCGGCCCGCCTGGCGCGCCTGCTGCGGGAGGCCCGCGGGCTGGTCGACGACGGCGCCTCGGCCGAGGAGGTGCTCTGGCACCTCTGGTCGGGCACCGACTGGCCCACCCGCCTCCAGACCGCCTCGACGCGCGGAGGCCAGGGCGGGCGCAGCGCGCACCGCGACCTCGACGCCGTGTGCGCGCTGTTCGACGAGGCGGCCCGGGTCGAGGAGCGACGCGGGCACACCGCCCTGGCCTCGTTCCTCGCGACGCTGGTGGCCCAGCAGATCCCCGCCGACACGCTCGCCGAGCAGGGCATCCGGGGCGAGGCGGTGCGGTTGCTGACCGCGCACCGTTCGAAGGGCCTGGAGTGGCGGCTGGTCGTGGTGGCCCACGTGCAGGAGGAGGGCTGGCCCGACCTGCGTCGCCGCTCCACGCTGCTGCAGGCCGACCGCATCGGCAGCGGCCACCTGGTGCCGCCCACGTCGGCGCGCGAGCTGCTGGCCGACGAGCGCCGGCTCTTCTACGTCGCCTGCACCCGCGCCCGCGAGCGCCTGGTGGTCACCGCGGTCGCCTCGCCCGACGAGGACGGCGAGCAGGCCTCGCGCTTCCTCTCCGAGCTCGGTCCCACGCCCCAGCACGTGCAGGGCCGCCCGCGACGTCCGCTGTCGCTGGCCGGGCTGGTCGCCGAGCTCCGCCGCACGGTCGCCGACGAGACCCAGACGAAGGTGCTGCGCCACGCCGCCGCCGAGCGGCTCGCGCGCCTGGCCGCGCAGCACCGCGAGGGCCTGGCCTGGGTGCCGGCGGCCGACCCGGCCACCTGGTGGGGCACCCGCGCCTTCTCCGCCTCCGAGCAGCCGGTGCGCGACCCCGACGAGCCGGTGCGGCTCTCGGCCAGCGCGCTGACCACGCTCGAGCAGTGCCCGGCGAAGTGGTTCCTGGAGTCCGAGGCGGGCGGCGCCCGCGCCGCGACCCAGGCCCAGGGCTTCGGCAACGTCGTGCACGCGCTGGCCGACCGGATCAGCCGCGGCGAGGTCGACCTGTCCGGTCCCGACCCGATCGAGGCGCTGATGGAGCACGTCGACGCCGTCTGGTCGCGCCTGCCCTTCCGGACCCCCTGGTCTGGCGGGCGCGAGCGCGAGGAGGTGCGCAAGGCCCTGACCCGCTTCCTGGCCTGGCACCAGCGACCCGACGCACGCGAGGTGCTGGCCACCGAGCAGCGCATCAGCACCGGGGTCGGGCTGCCCGACGGCCAGCAGGTCCACCTGCACGGGTACGCCGACCGGCTCGAGATCGACGCGGAGGGCCGGGTGGTCGTCATCGACCTCAAGACCAGCAAGTACAAGCCGACCGGCGAGGAGATCACGGTGCACCCGCAGCTGGGGCTCTACCAGCTCGCCGTCGAGCACGGTGCCGTCGACGAGGCGCTCAGCGCGCACCGGGGGGAGCCCTCCACCGCCGAGCCGGGGGGCGCCGAGCTGTGGCAGCTGCGGCACGAGGCGCGCGGCCGGCTGACCGTCCAGGCGCAGGCGCCGCAGCAGCCCGACGAGCAGGGGGTCCGACCGATCGAGCAGCAGCTGATGACGGCCGCCCGGGCGGTGCGCGAGGAGACGTTCGTGGCCCGCCCGGGCAAGCACTGCGACTTCTGCGACTTCCAGGCCCTGTGCCCGGCCAAGACCTCGGGGACGGTGCTGTCGTGAGCGCGCCGGGCACCCGCGAGGTGCGCACCCCCGAGGACCTGCAGCGCATCATGCAGGCCGACTTCCCGCCCAGCCCCGAGCAGTGGGAGGCGATCCGGGCCCCGCTCGAGCCGGCCGTGGTCGTCGCGGGCGCCGGGTCGGGCAAGACGACGCTGATGGCGGCCCGGGTGGTCTACCTGGTGGTGACCGGGCAGGTGCGTCCCGACGAGGTCCTCGGGCTGACGTTCACGACCAAGGCGGCCAGCGAGCTGCGCCAGCGCATCCGCGACGCCCTCGAGCGCGCCGGCTTCGGCCCCGGAGGTCCGGACGCCCCGGGCCCGGACGCCCCGGGCCACGACGAGCAGGAGGCCGTCGAGCTCCTCGAGCCGACCGTGTCCACCTACAACGCCTACGCCTCGGCGCTGCTCTCCGAGCACGGGCTGCGCATCGGCCACGAGCCGGACACCCGGGTGATGGCCGACGCCTCGCGCTACCAGCTCGCGGCCCGCGTCATCGACCGGCACACCGGCCGTGTCGAGCTGCTCTCCGACAGCCCCCGGCACGTCATCGACTACGTGCTGCGCCTCGAGGGTGCGCTCGGCGAGCACCTGGTCGACGTCGCCGACCTCCGCGAATTCGACGCGGCGCAGGCCCCGCGCTTCGCCGAGGCGCTGCTCGGCGCCCCGAAGAAGACGCGCGACGACGTCGCCAGCGCGTTCGCGCGCCGCGCCGAGGCGCTCGACCTGGTCGAGGAGTACCAGCGGCTCAAGCGGGCGCTGGGCCTGATGGACTTCTCCGACCAGATCGCCCTGGCCGCGCGGCTGGCCGAGAGCCACGCCGAGGTCGGCGAGCAGGAGCGCGGCAAGTTCCGCGTGGTGCTGCTCGACGAGTACCAGGACACCTCGGTCGCCCAGGCCCGGATGCTGCGGCGCCTCTTCGGCGGGGGCCACCCCGTGATGGCGGTGGGCGACCCCAACCAGGCGATCTACGGCTGGCGGGGCGCGTCGGTCTCCAACATCCTGCGCTTCGGCGAGGACTTCCCGCGCAGCGACGGGGGCGAGGTCGCGCGCTTCCGGCTCAGCGTGAACCGCCGCTCCGACACCCGCATCCTCGAGGTCGCCAACGCGCTGGCCGACCCGCTGTACCGGCAGTTCCCGATGGTGGCGCCGCTGCGCTCGGGCACGACCGCGGTCGGCGAGGTCGACGTCGCGGTGCACGAGACGTACGCCGAGGAGCTGGGCTGGCTCGCCCAGCAGGTCCGCGCCGCCCACGACGCGGGCACGCCGTGGCGCGAGGTCGGCGTGCTGGTGCGCGACAACGCGCACGCCGCCGACGTGTTCGACGCGCTCAGCGCGGCCGAGGTGCCGGTGGAGATCGTGGGCCTCAGCGGCCTGCTGCGCCTGCCCGAGGTGGCCGAGGTGCTCGCGACCCTGACGCTGCTGGAGGACCTCACCGCCAACGCCGAGCTGCTCACCCTGCTGACCGGGCCGCGGTGGGCGGTCGGCCCGCGGGACCTGGCGCTGCTGGGCCGGCGGGCCGAGGAGCTCGCGGGGGCCCGGCGCGGCCGCGCCGCCGACGGCGACCGTCCCATGGGCGAGGAGCTCGAGCAGGCGGTGGCGGGGGCCGACCCCACCGAGGTGCCGGCGCTGTGCGACGCTCTCGACGACCCGGGCGACCTGCCCTACTCGGCGGCCGCTCTGGAGCGCTTCGCGCTGCTGGCCGCCGAGCTGCGGATGCTGCGCGCGCACGTCGGCGAGCCGCTGCTGGAGCTGGTGCGCCGCATCATCGAGACCTGCGGCATCGACCTCGAGCTGGCCGCCTCGGTCAGCGAGGCCGCCCGGGCCCGGCGCGACAACCTCGACATCTTCGTCAAGGCGGTCGCGGACTTCCAGGCGATCGACGGCTCGGTGAGCCTCGCCTCGCTGCTGGCCTGGCTCCAGGCCGAGGACGAGCTCGGCAACGGCCTCGACGCCGCCACCCCGTCGGAGGCCGACTCGGTCAAGCTGCTGACGGTGCACCGCGCCAAGGGCCTGGAGTGGGACGTGGTCTTCCTCGTCGGCACCTGCCGCGACAAGTTCCCGCACACCCGCAGCCGTGGTCTGTGGCCGCGGCGCCTCGAGATGCTGCCGACCCCGTTGCGCGGCGACGAGCGCGACCTCCCGCAGCTGGTGGGGCACGACGCCGAGGCGCTCAAGCGCCTCGAGACCGACACCAAGGCGCACGAGGCCACCGAGGAGCTGCGGCTGGGCTACGTGGCCTTCACCCGCGCCCGCCACCGGCTCGTCGTCTCCTCCTACGCGTGGGCCGAGGGACGCAAGGGCGGGCTGGGGCCCTCGCCCTACCAGGTCGTGGTCCGCGACTTCCTGGCCCTGGCCGGGGTGCCGCCGCTGGCCTGGCGCGAGTGCCCCGACAAGAGCGAGGTCAACCCCCTGCTGCAGGCCGAGGTGCCCGAGCACCCGTGGCCGGTCACCGAGCACACCGCCGAGGCGCTGCGCCGGTTGGAGGCCGCCGAGCTCGTCGCCGAGGCCGTCGAGCAGCTGGCGGCGGGGCGGGCGGGCGAGTGGGACCAGCAGGCCGACCTGGTGGAGCGCTCGGTGCTCGACACCTGGGACGACGAGCTCGAGCGGCTGCTCGCCGAGGCACGCCGCGACCGGAGCCCGGTGGTCGAGGTGCCGCTGCCGGGGAGCATCTCGGTGACCGCGCTGTCGCGGCTGCGCGACGACCCCGCGACGTTCGCGCGCGAGCTGGTGCGCCCGATGCCGCGACCGCCGTCGCCGGCGGCGCGCTTCGGCACCCGCTTCCACGCCTGGGTCGAGGCCCGGTTCGGCCAGCAGCCGCTGCTCGACCCCGACGACCTGCCCGGGCGCGGCGACGAGGGCATCGACGACGCCGCCGACCTCGAGGAGCTGGTGCGTCGCTTCGAGGAGGGCCCCTTCGCCGACCGGGCGCCGTACGCCGTCGAGGCGCCGTTCGCGCTGGTGCTCGCCGGGCAGGTGGTGCGAGGTCGTATCGACGCGGTCTTCCGCGAGCCCGACGGCTCGTTCCTGCTGGTCGACTGGAAGACCAACCGGCGCGCCGACGCCGACCCGTTGCAGCTCGCGCTCTACCGCACCGCCTGGGCCGAGCTGCACGGCCTCGACCCCGAGGAGGTGCGCGCGGCGTTCTACTACGTGCGCACCGGCAGCCTGGTCGAGCCCGGCGACCTGCCGGCCCGCGAGGGGCTCGAGGCACTGCTGGCCGGGTCGTAGGCTCGGGCGCATGAGCGCTGACGGGTCGATCGAGCAGTCGTCCTCGCACCGGGTCGTGGTGGTGGTCGGGGCCGGGCCCGGGGTGAGCGGGTCGCTGGCCCGGCGGTGCGCCGCCGAGGGCTGGCACGTCGGGCTGGTCGGCAACGACGAGACCGTGCTCGCCGACCTGGCCTCCACGCTGGTGCCGGCCCGGGTCGAGCGCCGGTGCGCCGACGTGTCCGACCCGGTGACCGGCGGGGGCGCGATCGCCGACCTGGGCCGCCGGCTGGGTCGTATCGACCTGCTGCACGTCAACCCCAGCGCCTACCGCGAGGCCGACCCGCTGCACCTGGGGGTCGACGAGCTGCTCGACGACGTGCGTCTGGGCGTCGGTGCGCTGCTGGTGGCGGTGCAGGCCGCCCACCCCTACCTGCGTCCCGGCTCGCGGGTCACCGTCACCGGGTCGATGGCCGCCGACGAGCCGTCGGCGGCCGCCGCGTCGCTGGGCGTGCAGAAGGCCGGGGTGCGCAACCTGGTGCGCTCCCTCGACGTCACCCTGGCTCCCGAGGGCGTGCGCGCGGTCTCGGTGACCGTGCGCGGGGCCCTGGCCCGCGAGGGCACCTTCAGCCACGACGCCGTCGGCGACGCGATCTGGCGGGCCGCCCACCAGGACCCGGGCGACTGGCGCGCCGAGGTGTCCTACCCGGCCTGAGCCGTGTCCGCCCCGGCGCCTGCGAGGGCGGCCAGCACCCCGACGGCGGCGTGCCGGCCCGCACGGTTGGCGCCGATCGTGCTGGCCGAGGGGCCGTAGCCGACCAGCTGGACGCGCGGGTCGTCGACCGCGGTGGTGCCGTGGCGGTCGAGGCGGATGCCGCCGTCGCGGGTGCGCAGGCGCAGCGGGGCCAGGTGGCGCACCGCGGGGCGGAAGCCGGTGGCCCACAGCACCGCCTGCACCGGTTCGAAGCGGCCGTCGGCCCAGCGCACCCCTTCGCGCTCCAGCGAGGCGAACATCGGCTGCCGGTCGTAGGCGCCGAGCGCGGCCGCGGCCCGCTCCTGCTCGCGCAGCGCAAGCCCGGTCACGCCCACGACGCTGGCCGGCGGCAGGCCGCGGCGCACCCGATCCGCCACCTGCGCGACCGCCGCCCGCCCGGCCTCGGCGGTGAAGTCGTCGGTGCGCCACACCGGCGGTCGCCGGGTGACCCACAGCGTGTCGGTGACCGGCGCGACCTCGCCGAGCAGCTGCACGGCCGACGCCCCGCCCCCGACGACCACGGTGCGCAGCCCGCGGAACGCCTCGGCGCCCGGGTAGTCGCGGGTGTGCACCTGCAGCCCCGCGAAGTCGCGGGCCCCGGGGTAGGTCGGCACGTGCGGCTGCGACCAGGTGCCGGTGGCGTTGACCAGGGTGCGGGTCAGCCAGGTCCGCGTGCCGGCGTGCACGGTCAGCAGCGCGCCGGGGCCGTCGGTGACCCGGTCGACGCGCACGGGGCGCACGACCGGCAGCGCGTGCCGGCGCTCGTAGGCGGCGAAGTACGCCGGCACCGCCCGGTTGGCCGGCTCAGCGTCGCGCGCGGGGGCAGCGGGCTCCGCGGGGTCAGCAGTGTCTTCAGTGGCTCCGTGGTCCTGCGGCAGCTCGTGCACGCCGTGCACGTCGGCCATCGTCAGCGAGTCCCACCGGTGCTGCCAGGCACCGCCCGGGGCCGGGTCGGCGTCCAGCACCAGGTGCCGCACGCCGCGGCGGGCCAGGTGGTGGCTGGCCGACAGCCCCGCCTGGCCGGCGCCGAGCACGATGCTGTCCCAGATCTGCACGTGGGGTGAACACGGCGGGGGCGCGCGCTGTTCCGTGCGCGCTACCGTCGCGCCCGTGAGCTACCCGCACGAGCTGATGGCAGCCGATCCCCACGACCGCGCCGCCCTGCGTCGCGCCGACGACGCCTGGCTCGACGCCCGCTGGGCCGACCCCGAGAGCCGGGTGCTGGTGGTCTCGGGCACCCGGATCCGCCCCGTCGAGGGCCGCGTCGACTGGGTCGCGCCGGCGCAGGCGCCCGAGGGCCTGCGGGTGCTGCTGGGGGAGTGGGACGGCCGCGCCTGGTTCGCCGTCGTGACCGACGCCGGTCTCTCGCGCCAGGGCGAGGGGTGGGTGCCGCTGCGCGGGCTGCTGCCCTCGCTGGCCGACGACGCGCTGGCCTACGCGCCGCTGGTCTTCCACGCCCTGGGCCTGGCGGAGTGGCTGTTCGTGACCCGTTTCTGCCCGCGCTGCGCGGGCGACCTCGAGCCGCGCAAGGCGGGGCACGAGCTGGTGTGCACCCGCTGCGGCAAGGCGCAGTTCCCGCGCACCGACCCGGCGGTGATCATGGTGGTCGCCCACGGCGAGCCCGGCAGCGACGACGAGCGCTGCCTGCTGGGGCGCCAGTCGGTGTGGCCCGAGGGCCGCTTCTCGACCCTGGCGGGCTTCTGCGAGCCGGGGGAGAGCCTCGAGGACGCCGTGCGCCGCGAGGTCTTCGAGGAGACCGGGGTGCACGTGGGCGACGTCGCCTACTTCGGCAACCAGCCGTGGCCGCTGCCGGCGAGCCTGATGGTGGGCTTCACCGCCCGCGCCACCAGCACCGACATCGAGGTCGACCACGACGAGCTCGAGGACGCGCGCTGGTTCACCCGCGCCGAGATGCGCGAGCAGGCCGAGGCCGGCACGCTCGTGCTGCCCGGCGGGGTCTCGATCAGCCGCTCCCTGGTCGAGCACTGGTACGGCGGCCCCCTGCCTGGCCACTGGTGACGCGCGAGCCGGCCCGTTGGCACGGGCCGGCTCGGCGGGGGACCCTCAGTTCAGCGAGGCCAGCTTCTCCTTGACCTGCGCCAGCGACGGGTTGGTCATCGCGCTGCCGTCGGAGTAGACGAGCGTGGGCACGGTCTGGTTGCCGTTGTTGACCTTCTCCACGACGTCGGCGGCCGAGGGGTCCTGCTCGATGTCGACGATGGTGAACGGGATGCCCTCGCGGTCGAGCTGTGACTTCAGGCGGTGGCAGTACCCGCACCAGGGGGTGCTGTACATCGTGAACCCGGTCGTGGGGGTGGTCTCCACAGGTGCTTCGGTGCTCATCTCGGGCTGTCGCCTCCGGCATCTAGGGTGTGATCGGTCCCTACGCCAACCACGTCCGAAGCGGAGTTGTTCCCCCTGATGCCCGACCCCGACGCCCTGCTCTCCGCGCTCGACCCCGAGCAGCGCCAGGTCGCCGAGGCGCTGCGCGGCCCGGTGCGGGTGCTGGCCGGTGCCGGCACCGGCAAGACCAGGGCGATCACCCACCGCATCGCCTACGGCGTCGCCTCGGGGGTCTACACGCCCACCGAGGTGCTCGCGGTCACCTTCACCACCCGTGCCGCGGGCGAGATGCGCCAGCGGCTGCGCACCATGGGCGCCGGCGCGGTGCAGGCGCGTACCTTCCACGCCGCCGCCCTGCGCCAGCTGCGCTACTTCTGGCCGCACGTCCACGGCACCGAGCTGCCGCGGCTCACCGAGTCGAAGATCCCGCTGCTGGCCGGCGCCGCGCGCCGCCAGCGGGTGCGCGTCGACCAGGCGCTGCTGCGCGACCTGGCCTCCGAGGTCGAGTGGGCCAAGGTCAGCAACGTGCACCCCGACGACTACGCCCGGGTGGCCACCCGGCGCGGGCGCAGCGTCACCGGCCACGACGCCGAGACCGTCGCGCGCATCTTCGCCGCCTACGAGGACGTCAAGCGCGGCGAGGGCCGCATGGACATGGAGGACATCCTGCTGCTGACCGCCGGGATGCTCGCCGAGGACGAGCGGGTGGCCGCGCAGGTGCGCCGGCAGTACAAGTACTTCGTCGTCGACGAGTTCCAGGACGTCTCGCCGCTGCAGTCGGCGCTGCTCGACCTGTGGCTGGGCGGGCGCGACGAGCTGTGCGTCGTGGGCGACCCGGCGCAGACGATCTACTCCTTCGCCGGTGCCGACGCCGCCTACCTGCGCGACTTCCCGGCCAAGCACCCCGGCACCACCTCGGTCGAGCTGGTGCGCAACTACCGCTCCACCCCCGAGGTGGTCTCCGCGGCCAACGCCCTGCTCGAGGGGTCGGGCACCACCAGCGTGGCGCTGCGCTCGCAGCGTCCGTCGGGCCGCGCGGTCGACTACCGCTCCGCGCCCGACGAGGTCTCCGAGGCCGAGTCGGTGGCCGCGCGCATCCTGCAGCTGCGCGAGGCCGGCACGTCCCTGGGCGAGGTGGCCATCCTCTTCCGCATCAACGCGCAGTCCGAGACCTTCGAGGACGCGCTCGCGGCGCGCAAGATCCCCTACGTCATCCGCGGCGCCGCCCGCTTCTTCGACCGCCCCGAGGTGCGCGAGGCGGTGACCCGCATCCGCGGCGCCGCCCGCAGCGGGGCCGGCGAGGAGCTCGTCGAGCTGGTGCGCTCCACGCTGGCCGGGATGGGCTGGACGTCCACGCCGCCGACCGGTCGCGGCCAGACCCGCGACCGGTGGGAGTCCTGGCAGGCGCTGGTCGACCAGGCCGAGGAGTTCGCGGCCGGCGAGGGCAAGGACCACGACGACCCCGCCGGGGCCTTCGTCGACGACCTCGACCGGCGCGCCGCCGAGCAGCACGCACCGGTGGCCGAGGGCGTCACCCTGGCCACCTTCCACGCCGCCAAGGGCCTCGAGTGGGACCACGTCTTCCTCTGCGGGCTGCAGGACGGCACCCTGCCGATCACCTACGCCGACACCCCCGCGGCCGTCGAGGAGGAGCGCCGGCTGCTGTACGTCGGCATGACGCGCGCCCGCCTCGAGCTCTCCTGCTCCTGGTCGCTGGCGCGCAACCCGGGCGGGCGCGGCTCGCGCAAGCCCTCGCGCTTCCTCGACCCGCTGCTGCCCGAGGAGTCCCGTCCCCGCCCCGCGGGCTCGACCCGCGCGGGCCGGGCGATGAGCTGCCGCGAGTGCGGCACCCCGCTGCGCACACCGGCCGACAAGAAGCGGGCGCGCTGCGAGGACTGCCCGGCCTCCTACGACGAGGAGCTGTTCGAGCGGCTGCGTGAGTGGCGAAAGGAGCGGGCGGGCGAGGAGAAGGTGCCGGCGTTCGTGGTGTTCTCCGACGCCACGCTCGAGCTGATCGCGGAGCAGAAGCCGCAGACGGCGCAGGCCCTGCTGCGCATCGCCGGGATCGGCCGCTCGAAGCTCGACAAGTACGGCGACGACGTGCTCGCGCTGGTCGGCTGAGAGGGCGCCGAGCCCCCGGTCTAGAGGTTCTCGAGAAATAGCCAATAAATGGTTTGCCCCTTACAACGGGGGCCCGCTAGTTTACTCAGCACCAGCAAACGCGCACCGGGGCAGTGACGACGCCCGCGCACGAGACCACGAGGAGGTGGAGCAGATGTTCAGCACTCAGATCGCGATGACGGCCACGACCGCCGCGACGACTGCGCGCCCGCACGGCACCTCCCTGCCCATGTCCGGTCTCGTCGTCGATCGCGACCGTCGCGCCGTCATCGGCGCCGTGTGGGGCCAGACCGGCTTCGCCGCCACCCCGGGTACCTCCGCCTGGAGACCATCGACCTGCTGACACCAGTCGTCGATGAGCCTCCAGGCCGCGGAACCCGAACCCGGGATCCGCGGCCTTTGTCTTTGCCAGCAGCGGCCCACCCACAGATCCACCACCCGCTACCAGGTCGACAAGGAGGTGACATCCATGACCATCAGCGTTCTCGACCGCACCGACGAGGCGTCGCTCGGCCAGCTGCACGACCAGGCCGAGCGAGAGCAGATGCCCTGCCGGGTCGCCAACCCCGAGCTCTGGTTCGCCGAGTCCCCCCAGGACGTCGAGCGTGCCAAGGCGCTCTGCCTCGACTGCCCGGTCCGCCAGCTCTGCCTGGCCGGCGCCCTCGAGCGCCGCGAACCCTGGGGCGTGTGGGGCGGCGAGCTGTTCCTGCAAGGCGTCGTGATCCCGCGCAAGCGGCCCCGCGGCCGGCCCCGCAAGAACGAGCAGGCGGCCTGACCAGCAGCACCGAGCAGCACCAATCAGCACCAGCAGCACCCTGCCCACCACCAGCAGCACTCACAGAGAGACCACCACCATGAACCTCCAGCCCGACACCCTCGCCGCGGCGCGGATCAGCGCCCGGTCGGACGAGGCAGGGCGACGACGACGCCACCACGAGCTCGCTCGTGCGCACCGCTTCAGCCGCCGTGCTGAGCGTGCCGCCGAGCAGGCCCGCACCGCCTTCGCCCGGGCGCTCTGAGCGCCGCCACCTCGTCTGGAAGACAGAGACGCCATGACCACGACCACGAACCGGAGCACCGAGATGAGCTTGATGAACGAAGATCTGGCGCGCGCACAGATGGCCGCGCGCCTGGGAGAGGCGCAGTCACTTCGCCGCGGCCACCACCTGGCCCGGGCCCAGCGTCTGAGCCGCAAGGCCGAGGCCGCCGCGCACCAGGCGCGACTCGCCCTCGCCCGCGCGCTGTGACGAGACGGAGCCGGGGGC
>JBFGFQ010000027.1:0-20257 GCA_041579495.1 Nocardioides sp. | reverse complement strand
TCGCTCTGGCGCGCCGGCACCCGGCCGGCCTCGACCCAGCGGCGTACGGTGTCGTCGCTGACGCCGAGCAGGTCGGCTGCTTCCGCGATCCGGTAGGTGGTCACGCTCGCAGTATGCCGCACGTGCGGTCACACGGCCCTCGATCTCCCGCAGCTGCGGGCGCGGCTGTGTGCTCGCCCCGCCCCGGGGACGGCCGGGCTGGTGCGGCACGGGAGAATCGGTGCCATGAGTGAGACGGGCAGGCCCGGGCGCTACACGCGCTCCGCCAACGGGCTGGTGGGCGCGATGCTGGTCCTGCTGGTCGCGGTGATCGGTCTGGGGCTGTTCCGCGACGCCTTCCGCACCGAGCCCGAGTACACCCCGCCCGACACCGACTACATCGAGGTCGTGCGCGCGGTGCAGGGCGAGGGGGGCGAGCTGGTGTACCCGGCCTCGCTGCCCGAGGGCTGGGTCGTCAACAACCTCGACTACGAGCCCGGCGTCCCGCCGACCTTCTCGTTGGCGCTGCTGACCGCCGACGAGAGCTTCGCCGGGTTCATCGAGGACGCCGACGACCCCGAGTCGCTCGTCGAGGCGTTCGTCGACGAGGAGGCGGTCGAGGGCGACCCGCTGGTCCTCGACGAGGCGTCGGAGGTGAGCGACGAGTGGCGCACCTTCACCGACGCCGGCGGCGACACGGCGTACGTCGCGGAGGTCGGCGCGGGCGAGCAGGCCCGCACCCTGATGGTCTACGGCTCCGCCGACCCCGAGGACCTCCGCACCCTCCTGGCCTCCCTCACCACCGCCCCCCTCACCTGAACCAGCCCCACCCCGCCGGCTGACCAGTCCCAGATCCCACCCTGACCCGTCCCAAATCCCTCACTGACCCGTCCCAGATCTCGCGTCGAGTCGGCCCGTTCCGCGCCGGGGCGAGGACTGATCCTGGGCGTGCAGGTCCGGGCCGGCTCGATGGAGGATCTGGGACGGGTCGGCGGGAGATATGGGACGGGTCAGCGCGAGATATGGGACGGCTCGGCGGGGGATTTGGGCCGGGTCAGTCGGTGTCGGCGTCGAGGACCTCGTCGAGGCGGGCGCGGGCGCCGTCGAGCCAGCGCTGGCAGGTGGTGGCGAGCTGCTCGCCGCGCTCCCACAGGGCCAGCGACTCCTCGAGGGTGGTGCCGCCGGCCTCGAGGCGGCGCACGACGTCGACGAGCTCCTCGCGAGCGGCCTCGTAGGAGGGCGTGGTCTCGGTCGTCGGCTCAGTCATCGGTGTCGTCCTCCGGGATCGGGGTGGTCGAGGACTCGAGCAGCGGCTCGAGCCGGGTGGTGGTGGCGTGCACGCGGCCGTCGGCTACCCGCACGCTCACCTCGGCGCCGGGGGCGACCTGGTCGACGGAGGTGACGACGTGGCCGTCGGGGCCCTGGAGCACGGCGTAGCCGCGGCGCAGCGTCGCCAGCGGCGAGAGCGCCCGGGCCCGGGCGCGCTGGTGGTCGATCTCGTCGGCGGCCCGGTCGAGGCGGTGCGAGAGCGAGCGGCGGGCCCGCTCGCGCAGCGCGACGAGCTCGTCGGCGCGGGCGTCGACCAGCGAGCGGGGGTCGGCGAGCGCGGGTCGTGAGCGCAGCGCGTCGAGCCCGGCCTGCTCGCGCGCCACCTGGGCGGCCAGCAGCGAGCGCAGCCGGTCGCGGGCGCGGGAGACGCCGGTGAGCTCCTCGACGACGTCGGGCACGACCAGCTTGGCGGCGTCGGTGGGGGTGGAGGCGCGCACGTCGGCGACCAGGTCGAGGAGCGGGGAGTCCTGCTCGTGGCCGATGGCGGAGACGACCGGCGTGGTCATCCGGTGCACGGTGCGCACCAGCGCCTCGTCGGAGAACGGCAGCAGGTCCTCCACCGAGCCGCCGCCGCGGGCGACCACGACGACGTCGACCTCGGGGTGCCGGTCGAGCCGCTCGAGCGCCTCCATCACCTCGCCGGCGCAGCGGGTGCCCTGCATCGCGGCGTACGCGACCTCGAAGCCGACCGCGGGCCAGCGCCGGCGCGCGTTCTCGAGCACGTCGCGCTCGGCGGCGCTGTTGGGGGCGGTCACCAGTCCGACCCGGCCGGGCAGGAACGGCAGCCGACGCTTGCGGGCGGGGTCGAAGAGCCCCTCGGCGGCCAGTAGCTGGCGGCGCCGCTCGAGCTGGGCGAGCAGCTCGCCGAGGCCGACCATCCGGATCTCGCGCACCTGCAGCGACATGCTGCCGCGGTTGGCGTAGTACGACGGCTTGGCGTGCACCACGACGCTGGCGCCCTCGACCAGCGGCGGGTTGAGGGAGTCGACCAGGGTGCGCGGGGCGGTCAGCGGCACCGACACGTCGGCGACCGTGTCGCGCAGCGTCATGAAGACGGTGCCCATGCCCGGACGCCGGTTGACCTGCGCCAGCTGGCCCTCGACCCAGACCGCGCCGAGCCGGTCGACCCAGCCCGCGATCGCCGTGGCGATCTGGCGCACCGGGGCGGGCGCGGCGGCGGAGGTCTCGAGGGCCATGGCCGCGAGGTTAGGCCATCACGCCGACACGCCTACGATGGAGCGCATGAGCACCGACGCATCGACCAGCACGGGAGCCGGCACGGGCGGGAGCGCAGGGGTCAGCATGGGGATGCCGCCCGTCCTGAGCCCCGACGAGGCCGAGAAGGCCGTGCTCCTCGCCGCGCCGCGCGGCTACTGCGCCGGCGTCGACCGCGCGGTCGTCACCGTCGAGCAGGCGCTCGACCTGTACGGCGCCCCGGTCTACGTGCGCAAGCAGATCGTGCACAACAAGCACGTCGTGGCCGACCTCGAGTCCCGCGGCGCGGTCTTCGTGGAGGAGATCGCCGAGGTGCCGGCCGGCGCCACGGTCGTCTTCTCCGCCCACGGCGTCAGCCCCGAGGTGCACCGCCAGGCCGCCGAGCGCGAGCTGAAGACCATCGACGCGACCTGCCCGCTGGTGACCAAGGTCCACCACGAGGCCAAGCGCTTCGCCGCCGACGACTACGACATCCTGCTGATCGGCCACGAGGGCCACGAGGAGGTCGAGGGCACCGCCGGCGAGGCCCCCGAGCACATCCAGCTGGTGCAGAGCCCGGCCGACGTGGCCGACATCGTGGTCCGCGACCCCAGCCGGGTCGCGTGGCTCTCGCAGACGACGCTGTCGGTCGACGAGACCCTCGAGACGGTCGCGGCGATCCGCGAGCGCTTCCCCGAGCTGCTCGACCCGCCCAGCGACGACATCTGCTACGCGACCCAGAACCGCCAGCTCGCGGTCAAGGAGATCGCCCAGGGCAGCGACCTGCTGATCGTGGTCGGCTCGGGCAACTCCTCCAACTCGGTGCGCCTGGTCGAGGTGGCCCTCGAGGCCGGCGCCAAGGCGTCGTACCGCGTCGACGACGCCAGCGAGATCGACGAGGCCTGGCTCGAGGGCGTGCGCACGGTCAGCGTCACCTCGGGCGCGAGCGTGCCCGAGGCGCTGGTCGAGGGCGTGCTGGCCTACCTGGCCGAGCGCGGCTACCCCGACGCCAAGGCGGTGCACAGCGCCGAGGAGTCCCTGATCTTCTCGCTGCCCAAGGAGCTGCGCCGCGACATGAAGGCCGCCAAGGCCGCGGCCCGCGGCTGAGGCGGGGCACCCAGATGGCCAGGTACGTCGACCTGCACCCCGTCGACCCGCAGCCGCGACTGGTGTCGCAGGTCGTCGAGGCGCTGCGCGACGACGCCCTGATCGCCTACCCGACCGACTCGGGCTACGCGCTGGGCTGCCGGATCGGCAACCGCGACGGGCGCGACCGGATCCTCAGGATCCTCGGGCTCGACGACAAGCACCACTTCACTCTCGTGTGCCGCGACTTCTCCCAGCTCGGCCAGCTCGTGCACGTCGACAACGCCGCCTTCCGGGCGATCCGCTCGGCGACGCCGGGTCCCTACACCTTCATCCTGCCCGGCACCCCCGAGGTGCCGCGCCGGCTGCTGCACCCCAAGAAGAAGACCGTGGGCGTGCGGATCCCCGACCACGTGGTCGTCACCGCCCTGCTCGAGGAGCTCGGTGAGCCGCTGCTGTCGAGCTCGCTGATCCTGCCGGGCGAGAGCGAGGTGCGCACGATGGGCTGGGAGATCAAGGAGGAGCTCGAGCACCAGGTCGACATCGTCATCGAGGCCGGCGAGACGACCTCGGAGCCCACGACCGTCGTGGACTGGTCGGGACCGGAGCCGGAGGTGCTGCGGCACGGCTCGGGCGACGCGTCGCGCTTCGAGTAGGCCAGGCGATCGCCGCGCCGCGCCCGTGGGCGCGCGCGAACCGGTCGCGCACCACCAGCACGACCAGCGCCAGGGCGTAGCCCAGCACCAGCGCGAGCGCGTGGTCGGCCAGCCCCGAGAAGACGGCCTGCACGGCACCGTCCTGCTCGCGGGCGATCGCGCCGGGGCTGACGGCGCCGAGCAGCACCAGCGCGGTGAGCATCAGCGGCGGCGGCAGCACGCCGACGGTGAAGAAGTCGCGGGGGCGCACCAGCAGCGCACAGGCCACGCAGACCAGCACGAAGGTCACGTCGAAGAGCCAACCCAGGCCGGGGGAGACCAGCAGGTCGAGGGCGACGGCGGTCAGGGTGAGCGCGGCGCCGAGGGCGACCACCTGGCCACCCGGGGTGGTGCCCTCCTCCCACAGGGTCCGCCGCCGGGACGGCACGGGGTCGTGGCTGCTCACGCGCGTCGCACCTCCGCTCCTGTGTGGGCGGGCCCCGGGGCCTACAGCGCCACGCTAGGGCGCTCCTCGGGCTCCTCGGGGGTGCCGCGCCGGTCGACGGCGCGCAGCTCGACGGTGCGCGGGGAGCCCAGCTCCTCGTCGGTGACGGCCAGGTCGGTGAAGCGGCGCGCCGAGACCAGCACCCGCGACTCCAGCGAGGCCACGGCGCTGTTGTAGTGGCCGACCGCGGCGTTGAGCGAGCGCCCCACCGCGTCGACGTGGGTGGTCAGGGTGCCGAGCCGGCCGTGCAGGTCGCGCCCGAGCCGGTGGATCTCGCGGGTCTGCTGCGCGAGCGCCTCGTGCTGCCAGCCCTGGGCCACGGTGCGCAGCAGCGCGATGAGGGTGGTCGGCGAGGCCAGCACGACCTGGCGCGCGGCGGCGTGCTCGATGAGCCCGGGGTCGGCCTCGAGCGCGGCGGCCAGGAACGACTCGGCGGGCACGAAGAGCACCACGAACTCCGGCGTCTGCTCCAGCGAGCGCCAGTACGACTTCGCGCCCAGCTGCTCGACGTGGGTGCGCACCTGGCGGGCGTGCCGGGCCAGGTGGGCGCGCTGGGTCTCCTCGTCGTCGGCCGAGGTGGCGTCGAGGTAGGCGTCGAGGGGCACCTTGGCGTCGACGACGACCTGCCGCTCACCGACCAGCTGCACGACCAGGTCGGGCCGCAGCGCGCCGTCGTCGAGGCGGACCTGCTCGTGGAAGTCGCAGCGGTCGACCAGCCCGGCCAGCTCGACCGCGCGGCGCAGGTGCAGCTCGCCCCACTGCCCGCGCACCTGCGGCTTGCGCAGCGCCGTGCTCAGCGCCCGGGTCTCCTTGCTCAGCAGGTCGGTGGTGTGGCGCATGTCGGCGACCTGCTGGTGCAGCTGGCCCTGCCACGAGAGCCGGTTGTGCTCGAGGTCGCGCAGCTGGTCCTGCAGCCGCTCCAGCCCCTCGCGCACCACCGCCTGGTCGGCGGCCCGCTGGTCGAGCACGGCGCCCACGCGGTCGTCGTACGGCGCCCCGGCGGCGGCCTCGGCGTGCCGCAGCCGGGCCCAGAGCAGCCCCAGCACGGCGCCGATGGCCAGGCCGACCAGCAGCGTGGTGGTCAGTGCGGTGACCGTCGAGACGTCCATGCGCCCAGGATGGACCCGACCACCGACAGTCGGTGTCGACGTCCCGGTCCGACCGGGCTCAGTCGGCCAGGTCGACGACCACGGGCGCGTGGTCGGAGGCGCCCTTGCCGGCGCGCTCCTCGCGATCGACGAAGGCGCCGGTGGTGCGCTGCGCCAGGGCGGGGGAGCCGAGCACGAAGTCGATGCGCATCCCGCGGTTGCGCTCGAAGCGCTGGCGGTAGTAGTCCCAGTAGGTGTAGCTGTCGGGCTCGGGCGTGAACGGGCGGGCCAGGTCGGCGTACCCGTCGTCGAGGAAGCCCTGGAAGGCGGCCCGCTCGGGCGCGGTCACGTGGGTGCTGGTCCTGAACTGGGCGATGTCGAAGACGTCCTCGTCGCGCGGCGCGATGTTCCAGTCGCCGACCAGGGCGGTGGGGGTCGCCGCCCAGTCGCGCGCGGCCTCGCGCAGCCGGGCCAGCCAGTCGAGCTTGTAGGCGTAGTGCGGGTCGTCGACCTTGCGGCCGTTGGGCACGTAGAGGCTCCACACCCGCACCCCGCCGCAGGTCGCGCCGATCGCGCGGGCCTCGGGCTCGCCGGCCTCGCCCCACCCGGGCTGGTCGGGGAAGCCGACCTCGACGTCGTCGAGGCCCACCCGGCTGATCACGGCCACGCCGTTCCACTGGTCCACCCCGGCGGCCGCGACCTCGTAGCCCGCCGACTGCAGCCCCATCAGCGGCAGCTGGTCGAGCCGGGCCTTGGTCTCCTGCAGGGCCAGGACGTCGACGTCGTGGCGGGCCAGGAAGGCCTCGACGCGGTCGATGCGGGAGCGGAGGGAGTTGACGTTCCAGGTGGCCAGGCGCACCCTGCCAAGGTACGTCGCGGGCGTCGCCGCGATGTCGCCGGGCCCGGTTATGGTTCCTGATGGAAGGCCCCGTCCATAAGGAACCATCATGTCCCTGCTTCCCAGCCCCTACACGCCCGGCGCCGCGCCCAGCGTGCTGGCGGGGCGCCGCGAGCAGGTCGAGTCGGCGGAGGCCGACCTCGCGGTGGTGGCCACCTACGGCCGCTTCCAGGGCCGGGTGCGCGTCGACATCGGCTCGCGGGGGGTCGGCAAGACCTCGCTGCTCAAGACCGTGCGCGAGTCGGCGGCCCGCGTGGGCATGGTGACCGCCTGGGTCACCGCCCGCGCCGACGAGTCGCTGGTGACCTCCCTGGTGCACGCGCTGAGCGTCGAGCTCGACCGCATCGGCGTCGACGTCGCGCGTCGTACGCCGTGGCGCGAGCGGCTCGAGCGGCTCAGCGTCGAGCTCGGGATGGGACCGGCGAAGGCCGGCCTCGAGGTCGACGTCAGTCCCGCGGGGACGGTCGGGCCGGGCCAGCGCGCGGCGTCGGCGGCCTTCGGCGAGCTCGTGACGATCGCGGCCCTCGAGGCGCGGCAGCGCGGCTCGGCCGGGCTCTGCCTGCTCGTCGACGAGATCCAGGCCGCCCCGCGCGCCGACCTGCGCACCCTGGCCTACGCCTGGCAGGAGCTGCAGAACGCGGTGCCCGAGCCGCCCGCGGTGCTCTTCGCCGCCGGCCTGCCCAACGCCCCCGACGTGCTCACCGCCGCGGTCACCTTCAGCGAGCGCTTCGGCTTCCGCACCCTCGAGCGCCTCGACGCCGCGGACGCCGCCGAGGCGCTGGTGGTGCCGGCCGCCCAGCACCACGTCACCTGGGAGCCCGAGCTGCTCGAGGCCGTGGTGACGCTGGCGCAGGGCTACCCCTACTTCCTGCAGCTCTACGGCGACGCGCTGTGGCGGCGCGCCCGCCCCGAGGCCGGCGGCCGGCTGGGCCCCGAGCACCTCGAGCGCGCGCACGCCGACGTCGAGGCCGAGCTCGAGACGATGTTCCGCGCCCGCTGGGCCAAGGCCGCGCCGGGGGAGCGCCGGCTGCTGGTGGCGATGGCCGCGCTGGGCGACGACGCCGTACGCCGCGGCGACGTGGCGGCGCGGATGGGCGTGAGCACCAACGACCTCAGCGTCGCCCGCCGCAGCCTGCTCGACAAGGGGCTCGTCGAGGTCGCCGCGCGGGGGATGCTGCGCTTCACCGTGCCGGGTTTCGCGGCGTTCGTGCGCACCGAGGCCGGCGACGAGACCTGAGCTCGACCGACGACGGCGCGGTCAGACGAAGGCGCTCTCGCCGGTGATCGCCCGCCCCACGATGAGCGTGTTGATCTCGCGGGTGCCCTCGTAGGAGTAGATCGCCTCGGCGTCGGCCACGAAGCGGCCCACGTGGTGCTCGAGCAGGATGCCGTTGCCGCCGAGCACCTCACGGGCCCAGCCGACGGTCTCGCGCATCCGCACCGTGCTGTGCACCTTGCACAGCGACGCGTGCTCGTCGCGCAGCAGCCCGGCGTCCTGCAGCTGCGAGGCGCGCACGTTCATCGCGGTGCCGGCGGTGACGTTGGAGAGCATCTTGACCAGCAGGTCCTGCACCAGCTGGAAGGAGGCGATCGGGCGCCCGAACTGCTCGCGGGCCTTGGTGTAGCGCACCGCGTGCTCGTAGGCGCCGCGCGCGCAGCCGACGGCCTGCCAGGCCACGCCCATCCGGGTCACCCGCAGCACCTCGGAGGTGCTGGCGAAGCTGCTCGCGCCCTGCAGGCGGTTGGCCTCGGGCACGTGCACGTCGCGCAGGTGGATCTCGGCGTTCTGCACCACCCGCAGCGCGATCTTGTCCTGCTGGACGTCGAGGACCATGCCCTCGGTGTCCTTCTCGACCACGAAGCCCTTGACCTCCCCGTCGTCCTCGTCGCGGGCCCAGACCACGACCAGGTCGGCGAAGGAGGCGTTGCCGATCCACTTCTTCTCGCCGTTGAGCACCCAGCCGTCGCCGTCGCGCCGGGCGGTGGTGGCCAGCCCCATCGAGATGGCCGAGCCGACGTCGGGCTCGGTGAGCGCGAAGGCGCCGATCAGCTCCATCCGTGCCATCGCCGGCAGCCACCGCTCGCGCTGCTCCTCGGAGCCGCAGAGCTGGATCGAGCCCATCGCCAGCCCGCCGTGCACGCCCATGAAGGTCCCGATCGAGGGGTCGGTGCGGCTCAGCTCCATCGCGACCATGCCGTCGACGAGCGCGCCGCGCCCCGGGCAGCCGGGCCCGTCGTAGGCGAGCCCCGCGATGCCCAGCCCGGCGATGCCGGGCACCAGCTGGTGGGGGAACTCGCCGCGGGTCCAGTGCTCGTTGATGACCGGCTCGACCTCCCTGGTCATGTAGGCGCGCACCCGGCCGAGCAGCTCGCGGTCCTGCTCCTCCAGCAGCAGCTCGAAGCCCAGGAAGTCGGAGAACGGGGAGTCGTCGAGGTCGGCGACCTCGGGCGGGACGTGGCTCATCGGGGTCGGGTCCTTCCGGCAGGGGTCACAGGTCGCGGTCGGGGTCGCTGAGGAACCGCTCGACCACCGGCACCAGGCGCTCGGCCTCGGTGACGATGTCGAGGTGGCCGCCCTCGTAGAGGTGCAGCCGGGCGCGCGGGATCAGCCGCGCCTGCAGCCGCGGGTTGGCGGCCGGGATGATCGGGTCGTCGGTGCCGCCCATCACCAGCGTCGGTTGCCGCAGCAGCCGCAGGAACGGCAGGCTCGACCAGCCGGCCATCGCGGCCAGCTGGTAGTAGTAGCCGCGCCGCGGGCCCGAGCGGGTCACCGAGTGCAGCAGCCGCGCCCCCTTCTCGGGGTCGGTGCGCATCGACCCGCCGTAGATCTCGCCGGCGATGCTGGCGGCGTACGCCGGGTCGCGGTGCCGGCGCGGCGTCGACATCTTCAGCAGCACCGACGGGTGGGCCGGCACCATCAGCGCGCCGGTGCCGGTCGCGACCAGCACCACGCGGCGTACCCGCCGCCACGACTGCACGGCCAGCTGCTGGGCCAGCCCGCCGCCCCACGAGAGCCCCAGCACGTCGAACTGCCGGTGCCCCAGGTCGGCCATCAGGCGGGTGACCCACGAGGCCAGGGCCGCGATCGGGTACGGCGTCGGCGGGAGCGCGCTGCCGCCCACGCCCGGCACGTCGAAGCGCACCACGCCGCGTCGCGGGTCGAGCGCGTCGACGAGTGGCTGCAGCACCTCGAAGGAGACCCCGATGCCGTTGCACAGCAGCAGCGGCGGCTCGCCGACGAACGGGCCGACCCCCTCGCGCACCGACACGCGCGCGGTGATGCCGCGCACCGAGACGGTGCGGACCCGGTCGGGGGCGGCGTCGCGGGAGGTCACGGGCACCTCAGCGGTCGTGGACATAGGTGCCCGGCGCCGCGCAGACCGGCTCGTAGCGTGGGGAGCCGGTGCGCCGCGGCCGGTTGCGCTCGGGCCCGGTGCGCTCGGCCAGCCAGTCGACGTAGTCGCTCCACCAGCTGCCCCTCACCTTCGTGGCGCCCGCCAGCCACTCGCCCGCGTCGGCGGGGTTCGTCTCCGCGGTCTGGAAGCTGGCCTTCTCGTTGCTGGGCGGGTTGACCATCGCCGCGATGTGCCCGCTGGTGGAGAGCACGAAGCGCGACTCGCCCCCCATCAGCTGGGTGGTGCGGTAGCACGACTCCCACTGGCACAGGTGGTCGGCGATGCCGGCCACGACGTAGGAGTCGACGTCGACCGCCCCCAGGTCGACCGGGCTGCCCAGCATGGTCGAGGCGCCCGGCTCGACGAGGGCGTTGCGCACCGCGAGGTCCATGAAGTCGCGGTGCATGGCGGCGGTCATCCGCACCGGGTCGGCGTTCCAGTAGAGGATGTCGAAGGCCTTGGGGGCGTGGCCCATCAGGTAGTTGTTGACCCAGTAGTTCCAGATCAGGTCGTTGGGCCGCAGCCAGGCGAAGATCTCGGCGAGCGCCCGCCCGTCGAGGTAGCCCTTCTCCCGCGAGGCGCGGGTCGAGGCCGCGGCGCCCTTGTGGGACAGCAGGGCGCTCGGCAGGCCGGCCTCGTGCTGGTCGAGCACCGTGACGGCGAGGCTGAAGGCCGCCACCCGCCCCAGGTCGCCGACGGCGGCGAGGTGGGCCAGCACCATCGAGGCGATCATCCCGCCCGAGCAGATCCCCAGCAGCGCGACCTGCTCCTGGCGCGAGATGTCCTGGGCGGCGGTCATCGCCTCCAGGATCGACTGGCCGTAGGTGTCGAGGCCCCAGTCGGCGTGCCGGGCGTCGGGGTTGCGCCAGGAGATGCAGTAGACCTGCTGGCCCGCCTGCACCAGGTGCTCGACCAGGCTGCGCTGCTCGGCGAGGTCGATGACGTAGTACTTGTTGATGGTCGGCGGCACGATCAGCACCGGCACGCTACGGACCTTGGCGGTCTGCGGGGTGTACTGGATCAGCTCGAAGACGTCGGTGCGCAGCACCACGTCGCCCGGTGTGACGGCCAGGTCCTCGCCGACGGTGAAGGCGTCGGGCTCCACCATCGAGGGCACCCGCGGTGCGGTCGCGTAGTCCTTGACGAACCGGCGACCTCCCGAGAGCAGGTTGCCGCCGCCGGTGTCGATGGTGCGCTTGAGGACCTTCGGGTTCAGGGCGGGGCTGTTGCTGGGGGAGAGGGCCTCCACGAGGTTGTCGACGATGAAGCCCATCCGCTGCTGGTCGCCGTGGCCCAGGCCGGCGTCGGCGACCAGGCCGCGCAGCGCCTGGCCGGTGGCCAGGTAGCTCTGCAGGGTGCGCTTGAGGAAGGGGTTCTTGGCCCACGCCTCGTCGGCGAAGCGGCGGTCCTTGGGGTGCGGACCGACCTCGGAGCGGCCGACCTGCACCCGGGCCAGCTCGGCGCCGAGCCCGGCGGCACGACCGACCACGGCGCGCGGGCGCCTGGCCAGGCCGGCAGCCAGGCGCACGCCCGACATACCGGGCAGGAAGCGGCGCAGCGGGCCGCGGCCGGCCTCGGAGAGCAGCAGGTCGAGGGGGGTGCTGAGCTCGGCATCACCGGGCACGTCACGACCGCGGGCCTCGTGGATGCGGTCGTCGGCCCGGCGTGCGGACTCGGAGCGGGTTGCGGTCATGGTGCGTTCCTCCCGAGGACGGTCGGCGTCCGCACCGGAACGGCGCGGCACAGGTCTCGAGTGTGACCCACGCCACCACCCTCGGGTCACCACCCCCGGCGTACGCCGCTCGCCCGACGGGCACACTGGGCGCCGTGACCGACGACATCCCTGGGCACCCCGTCCTGGACGACTTCCCCGCCCGCAGCCACGACAAGCTCCGCTACGGCGACACCGACCGTCAGGGCCACGTCAACAACGCCGTGTTCTCGAGCCTGCTGGAGACCGGGCGCGTCGAGCTGCTCTACCCCGGCGACGGCACGTCGATGAGCGACCCCGGGGCCGCCTGGGTGATCGTGCGGATCGAGCTCGACCTGGTCAGCGAGATCACCTGGCCCGGCACCGTCGACATCGGCACCCGCGTCGAGAAGGTCGGCCGCTCCTCGGTGACCATGCACCAGGGGCTGTTCCAGGCCGGCCGCCCGGTCGCCCGCGCCACCACCGTCATCGTGCAGATGGACGACGAGACCCGCGGCTCTCGGCCGCTGAGCGAGGAGCTGGCCGAGCGCTTCCGCGCCCTCCAGGGCTGAGCGGCGAGGTCCGTGCGCCGGCCCGCATGATTCGCTGGGCCGTCGCGCGGGCACCTAGACTCACCGCCCGTGGCTCTCACCATCGGCATCGTCGGACTCCCCAACGCGGGCAAGTCGACGCTCTTCAACGCCCTGACCAAGAACGACGTCCTCGCGGCGAACTACCCGTTCGCGACGATCGAGCCGAACGTCGGCGTGGTCGGTGTGCCCGACGAGCGGCTGCCGCGCCTGGCCGAGGTCTTCGGCTCGGCGAAGGTGCTGCCGGCGACCGTGGAGTTCGTCGACATCGCCGGCATCGTGCGCGGCGCCTCGGAGGGTGAGGGCCTGGGCAACAAGTTCCTCTCCCACATCCGCGAGTCGGCGGCGATCTGCCAGGTGACCCGGGTCTTCCGCGACGAGGACGTCACCCACGTCGACGGCGAGGTGAACCCGAAGAGCGACATCTCCACGATCCAGACCGAGCTGATCCTCGCCGACCTGCAGACGGTCGAGAAGGCGATCCCGCGCCTGGAGAAGGAGGCGAAGGGCAACAAGGACCTCGCCCCCGTGGTGGCGGCCGCCAAGGAGGCGATGGCCCACCTCGAGGCCGGCACCCCGGTCATCGACACCGACCTCGACACCGCGCTGCTGCGCGAGCTGTCGCTGCTGACCGCCAAGCCCTTCATCTACGTCTTCAACTGCGACGCCGACGAGCTGGGCGACGAGGACCTCAAGCAGCAGATGCGTGACCTGGTCGCGCCGGCCGAGGCGATCTTCCTCGACGCCAAGTTCGAGTCCGAGCTGGTCGAGCTCGGCGACGAGGACGAGGCCCGCGAGATGCTGGCCGAGATGGGCGTGACCGAGCCCGGCCTCGACGTGCTCGCCCGCGTCGGCTTCGACACCCTCGGCCTGCAGACCTACCTGACCGCCGGCCCCAAGGAGACGCGGGCCTGGACGATCAAGAAGAACGCCACCGCCCCCGAGGCCGCCGGTGTCATCCACACCGACTTCCAGAAGGGCTTCATCAAGGCCGAGATCGTCTCCTTCGACGACCTGATGGAGCACGGCACCATGCAGAAGGCCAAGGAGGCCGGCAAGGTGCGCATGGAGGGCAAGGACTACGTCATGGCCGACGGTGACGTGGTGGAGTTCCGCTTCAACGTGTGAGGTCGCGCTCGGCGCGCCGCTCCATGGCCCGGGCGCCCGCCCGGTGCAGCAGCCAGCCGCCCGCGACGAGCAGCACCCCCGAGGCGAGGAACGCCAGGTCCCACGACAGCGGCGCACCCAGGTCGTCACGCACGTGGTGGACACCCAGCAGCTGGTGGTTGACCAGCCCCTCGACGAGGTTGAAGATCCCCCAGCCCGCGAGCACCAGCCCGAAGTGGAAGCCCCAGCTCGGGGCGAGTCGCCCCTGCTGCCAGGACCGCACGGCCAGCACCGAGGCGAGCAGCAGGAAGAGCCAGGTAGCGACGTGGAAGAAGCCGTCGGCGACCGTGTTGGCCTCCAGCCCCGCGAGGGTGGTCGTGGGGTAGTCGTCGACGTCGCTGACCATGTGGTGCCACTGCAGGAGCTGGTGCAGCAGGATGCCGTCGACGAAGCCGCCGAACCCGATGCCGTAGAGCAGTCCGAAGGACCTCGACGGCGCGGCGGCGCTGGTGGGGGTCCGGGTCCCGGGTGCCTCAGCCATGCTGGTCCGCTACCCGGAGCGTGCCGCGCGGAAACCCACCCCGCGATGACGACCGCCGGCGGGTGCGATGCTGGCGTGGCGGCCGAAGACGTCGTGCGGGTCGTACTTCGTCTTCACCTCCACCAGACGTGCGTACTTCTCGGGCCCGTACGCCGCCCGCACCGGGCTGAGCCGGTCGAACTCGGTCATGCCGTTGACGTAGACACCGTCGTCGAGCGCCGAGGGTCGCAGCGCCGCGGCCAGCGACCGCACCCAGTCGCGTTCCGCGGACCACATCTCGGGAGCCGGGCAGACCCCGATGACGAAGACGGCGAACCGGGGGGAGCGGCCACCGCTGAACGCGGTCGCCTGGTCCTCGACCCGTGAGTACGCGCCGTCGAGCCGGTAGAAGAGCACCAGCGACAGGGGCGAGACCTTCTCGGGGAAGTGGGTCGTGACCGCGTCGACGACCTGGTCGGACAGCCTCTCGACGTAGAGGCCTTGGTCGTAGCAGTGGAACCCCCAGGCGTTCGCCTCGTCGAGCATCTTCTGCAGCTCGACGTACGGCATCGGCGTGACGAGGTCGAAGAGGACGGGGACGGCGTGCAGGGCGTCGCACACCTCGGCGTGGGACTCGGCGGACCCGGTCCCGACGACGATGGCCGCGTACCCGGGCTGCAGCCGGTGCTGCTCGGGAACGAAGGGCTCGGGCGGGGCGTTGAGCCCGGCGACCAGCACGTTGACGTCGTCCGGGAGCCCGTCGATGACGCTCTGGGCGTGCCGCAGTGCCGCGCCGCCCTGGTCCAGCGACCAGAAGAGCATGCCGAAGTGGATGAGGGGCCCGACCTCGTGGAGCGCGAACTCGAACTCGGTCACCACGCCGAAGTTGCCGCCCCCGCCGCGCAGGGCCCAGAAGAGGTCGGCGTTCTCCGACGCCGAGGCGACCACGACCTCGGCCTCGGCCGTGACCACGCGTGCCGAGACGAGGTTGTCGATGGAGAGCCCCGCCAGCCGGGTGAGCCACCCCATCCCGCCCCCGAGGGTCAGCCCGCCCACGCCCGTGTGGCTCACCAGCCCTGCAGGAACCGCGAGCCCGTGCTCCTGCGTGGCGGCGTCGAGGTCGCCGAGAAGCGCGCCGCCCGCCGCCACGGCGCGACGGGTCCCGGCGTCGACGCGTACCCCGTTCATCAGGCCGAGGTCGATGACGATGCCGTCGTCGAGCGCCGAGGCGCCCGAGATGCTGTGCGCTCCGCCGCGGACCACCACCTCGAGACCGTGCTCGGTGGCGAACCGCACCGTCTCCTGCACGTCGGCCTCGTCGAGGCAGCGGACGATCGCCAGGGGACGGCGGTCGATGTTCTCGTTCCACACCCGGCGGCTGTCGTCGTAGCGGTCGTCGTCGGCGCCGACCACGTCGCCGCGGACCCGGGTGCGGAGGGTGGAGACAGGGCTCTCGGTCGTCTGTGACATCTCGTGCTCCCGCGGGAGGGGACCCGGTGAGGGTTCCGGGTGGTCCTCCACGTTAAGCAGTTCCCCCGCAGGAGGGAATGACCCGCTCTGGTGAAACGCGTGCGGGTCGCTCTCCGCACCCCGGCGCCCGAGGGACGCGCGGGCTGCTGCGCCATACTCACCGCCATGACACAACGTTCCGTCCTGGTCACGGGCGCCGCCGCCGGCATCGGCCGCGCCGTCGCCCACCGCTTCGCCGCCGAGGGCTGGCTGGTCGGGGCGTACGACGTCGACGAGGCCGGGCTGGCCTCGCTGGCCGACGAGCTGGGCGAGCGGGTGGTGACCGGCCACCTCGACGTCCGCGACGCCGACCAGTGGCGCGCCGCCCTGACGGGGCTGACCGCCCGCACCGGCGGCACCCTCGACGTGCTCGTCAACAACGCCGGCATCCTGCGGGCCGGGCGGTTCGCCGAGATCCCGCTGGAGGCCCAGCAGCTCGAGGTCGAGGTCAACGTCACCGGCGTGGTCAACGGCTGCCACACCGCCCACCCCTACCTCGCGGCCACGCCCGGGGCGCACGTCGTGAACCTGGCCTCGGCCTCGGCGATCTACGGCCAGCCCGAGCTGGCGACGTACTCGGCCACCAAGTTCGCCGTGCGCGGGCTCACCGAGGCGCTCGACCTGGAGTGGGCCGACGAGGACATCACGGTGCGGGCGCTGTGGCCGCTGTTCGTGCGCACCGCGATGACCGAGGGCGTCGACACCGCCTCCACCCGCTCGCTCGGCATCCGGCTCACCGTCGACGACGTCGCCGAGGAGGTGCTGGCCGTGGTCCGGCCGGGCCGCCACCTCAGCGCCCACCGTGCGGTCGGCCGGCAGGCGCGGCTGATGCTCGCCTCCGCCGCGATGTCGCCGAGCTGGGTGCTGCGGGCGGCCAACCGCCGCATCAACAAGCCCTAGGCATCGGCCTCGGGTGTCCCGACGTCGGGGATGAGCCTCGACCACCACGCACGGCGTAGGTTCGCGTGGGAAGTGCCGCGAAGCCTTGGGAGGGGCCGGATGAAGCTCGAGGACAGGACCACGCCGTGATCGGGCACCGCACCGAGCACCGGGTCGACCCCGTCGACGCGATCTGGCTCAACATGGACCGTCCGCAGAACCTGATGGTCATCGAGGCCCTGATGTTCCTCGACGGGCCGCTCGACCGCGAGCGCTTCGACCACGTGGTGCGCACCCGGCTGCTCGAGGTCTACCCCGTCTTCTCCCGCCGCCCGGTGACCGCGCCGGGCCGCCGGCGCCGCTCGCGCTGGCGCGACGTGCCCGCCCTCGACCTCGACCGGCACGTGCGCGAGGTGCGCCTCGACCCGCCCGGCGACGACGCGGCGCTGCAGGCCTACGTCAGCGGCTTCCTCGGTACGCCGCTGCCGCGCGACCGGCCGCTCTGGGACATCCACCTGGTCACCGGGCTCGACCGCGGCTCGGCGGTCTACGTGCGGCTGCACCACTCGCTGGCCGACGGGATCGCCCTGACCCAGGTGCTGCTGTCGCTGACCGACGAGACCCCCGAGGCCGACCGCGACGGCACCCACGCCCGCCCCGAGCCGCACCGTGCGCTCGCCGACGTCGTGCAGGCCGCCCGCCGTGCGGCGCCCGAGGTGCCCAAGCTGCTGCGGCCCGAGAAGGTGCGCAACGGCGTGCTGGAGGGGCTGCGCCTGGCGGTGAGCGGGGTGGCGGCGCTGCGCAAGCTGCTGGTGACCACCAACCCCGAGACCTGCCTGGCCGGGGCCGCCGGCGCCGCCAAGCGCGCTGTGTGGTCCGACCCGATCCCGCTCGCGGACATCAAGGACATCGCCCGCGCCACCGGCGCCACCGTCAACGACGTGCTGGTCGCCGCGCTGGCCGGCGCGCTCGAGCGCTACCAGCTCGAGCACGACGGCCGCTGCGTCGACATCCCGACGATGATCCCGGTCAACCTGCGCCCGATGCACCTGCCGCTGCCGCGCGAGCTCGGCAACCGCTTCGCGCTGGTGCTGCTGCGCCTGCCCTCGGGCCGCGTCGACGCCGCGGACCGGCTGGCCGAGACCAAGCGCCGCATGGACGTCATCAAGCGCTCCCCGGAGCCGGTGATCACCTTCGCGCTGATCCAGGGCATCGGGCGTCTCGGCGCGCGGCTGAGCCGGATGCTGGTGACCTTCTTCGCCGGCAAGGCCACCGGGGTCACCACCAACGTGCCGGGCCCGCGCGAGGCGCGCTACCTGGCCGGCAGCCGCATCAACAGCCTGCTGGGCTGGGTGCCCGGCTCGGGCGACCAGACGCTCGGCACCTGCATTTTCACCTACGCCGGCACCGTGCGGGTCGGCTTCAAGGCCGACACCAGCGTCATCCCCGACCCCGAGCGGATCCTGGCAGCCTTCCACTCCGAGGTCGAGGCGCTGGCCCCGGCCTAGGAGTGGTCGGCCCTTGGGGGGTCAGGCGTTGAGCGGGACCCGGTAGATCTTGTCGGCCGGGTGGCCGGCACGCTCGTGGATGCGGTTGACCGCCTCCGCGTCGGGTGCCTCGGACAGGCAGAACACCACGCCCGACTCCGGGTCGGCCCAGGCGTGCTTGAAGGTCACCTGCTCCTCGGCCTGGATGGCCACGTCGGCGGCGTGCGCCTTCGCCAGGTCCTCCTCGCTGATGCCCGTCATCCCGGTGTGCATGTCCATGAACTCTGGCATGGGAACTTCCTCTCGTCCCCGTCCACGTTCCTCCCGCTTCACCGGGCGCGCAATGCCCGCGCAGCGATTACCCCAGATGGGGCAGCGGCGGGGTGAGCACCGGACGCACGTCGCCGCGCGAGCCCACCCAGCCCACGTCGGGCTCGAGGCGGCGTACGACGCGCGCGGGGTTGCCGGCGACGACCGCGTGGTCCTCGACCTCGCCGCGCACCACCGACCCCGCGGCCACCACCACGTTGCGGCCCAGCCGGGCGCCGGGCAGCACCATCGCGCCGTGACCCAGCCAGGACCCGGGCCCGATGACGACCGGCTCGTGCGCGCCGAACTGGTGCCCGATCGGGGTCGTCGGGTCCTGGTAGCCGTGGCTGGCGTCGGTGATGAAGACGCCCTGGCCGCAGAAGACGCCGTCGCCGATCTCGATCGACTCGTGGGCGGTGATCGAGCTGCGTGCGCCGATGGCGCAGCGGTCGCCGATGACCAGGCCGCGGGCCGGGGCACCGGGGTCCCCGACGCCGTACCCGACCGAGAGCGTGACCTGCCGACCGATGAGGGTGTCCTCGCCGACGTGGATCGAGGCCGGGTTGAGGATGGTGGCGGGGGCGAAGCCGATGCTGCTGCCGCGCCCGAACGAGCCGAACGCCGCGGCGGTGGCGGTGCCGGGCACGATCTCGCCGAGGCCGTCGACGTAGCGCCACGCGGTGTGCAGGGCGCGGTGCAGCAGTGCGCTGAGGGGGGTCACGGCGGCGACTGTAGTGCGCGCGGGCGTCGGCGCGGGCGCCTACGCTGCCGGGCATGGGCACCGACGGGGGCTCCCCGCACCGGTTGAGCGCGCAGCAGGCGCGCCGGGTCCTGGTGCGCGCCCAGCTGCTCGACGCCCCGGCGCGGCGCCGCGACCTCGACGTGCTCGAGGTGGTGCGCGCGCTGACGATGGTGCAGGTCGACCTGACCACGCGGGTGGCGCCGAGCGCCGAGCTGGTGCTGTGGAGCCGGCTGGGCGGCGGCCTCGACCGCACCGAGCTGCTCGAGGCCTGCGAGCAGCAGCGGCTCGTGGAGATCTCGATGCGCCTGGTGCACCACGCCGACGTCGCGCTGCACCGCGCCGAGATGGCGGTGTGGCCCGACCCCGACCTGCACGACGCCTACGAGCACCAGGCCTGGGAGTGGGTGCTCGACAACGGCGGCTGCCGCGCCGACGTGCTCGAGCGGCTGCGCGCCGACGGCCCGCTGCCGGCCACCGTGCTGCCCGACACGTGCGTGCGCCCGTGGGGCTCGTCGGGCTGGAGCAACGGCAAGAACGTCGCCAAGCTGCTGCAGGTGCTCGCGGCGCGCGGCGAGGTCGCGGTCGCCGGGCGCGAGGGCCGTACCCCGCTGTGGGACCTCGCCGAGCGGGTGTACGCCGACGACCCGCTGCCGCCGGTCCACGACGCGCTGCACGAGCGCGCCGTACGCCGGCTGCGGGCGCTGGGGCTGGCCCGGGCGCGCGCGGCGAAGGTGCCCGGCCCCGACCCCGACCACGTCGGCTGCGTGGGGGAGCCCGCGGTGGTCGAGGGCGGGCGCGGGGAGTGGCGGATCGACCCGGAGCAGCTCGAGACGCTCGACGAGCCCTTCGAGGGGCGGGTGGCGCTGCTCTCGCCGCTCGACCGGTTGGTCTTCGACCGCCGACGGATGGTCGAGCTGCTCGACTTCGACTACCAGCTCGAGATGTACAAGCCCGCTGCCGCGCGCCGGTGGGGCTACTACGCGCTGCCGGTGCTGGTGGGCGACCGGCTGCTCGGCAAGGTCGACGCCACCGCGGACCGTCGGGCGGGGGCGCTGGTGGTGCACGCCGTGCACGAGGACGAGCCGCTCGACGCCACGACGCGGGACGCGGTGACCGCCGAGATCGAGGACCTGGCCGGGTGGATGGGCCTGGAGCCGGTGCTGCCCCGATGAGTGGCGATCACCCCTTCGCACGCGTGGACGGCGTGCTGAGGGGGTATGCAGGACTGGTCGGGCTCCGGTCGGAGCAGTCGTCGGGGCAGTCGTCGGAGGGGGAGTGATGGCACCGCAGCTGATCGCCGGTCGCTACCGCGTGG
>JBFGFQ010000026.1:0-20663 GCA_041579495.1 Nocardioides sp. | reverse complement strand
GCCAGGTAGTTGGCCGAGAGCACCACGCCGCGGTACCCGCCGCCCACGATCACCGGCACCTGCCACAGCTCGGGCCGGTCCCGGACCGCGACCGAGGCGTAGAAGGCGTCCATGTCGATGTGGAGGCTCGGTGTGGCCGGAGCCCCGGCGGAGGTCACGCCGATCCTCCACCACAGCACGTGAGAAGAAGCCGAGTCGGCGCTACATCACGGGAGGAGCGCAGCGGGGGAACGTGAAGTAGCGCCGACTCGGCGCACCACTGAGAACCCACAAGCGAGGCACGAGCACCGCGAGCGAAGCGAGCAGGTGCGAACCGCGAGCAGGGCCTGTGCAGACCAGTCGACTCGGCGCGGACCTCAGCGGGCGAGCACGTGCAGCTGCGTGGCGAGCGGGAGGTACTCGGGGCGGGTCGCGACGGCCTGCTCGAGCTCGACGAGCGCGGCGGTCGAGCCGGGCTCGAGGTCGAGCAGGGTGCCGGGGACCAGGTCGGCGAAGACCCGCACCCCGTGGACCTGCTCGACGTGCAGGTCGGCGGCGGCCAGCAGGGCGACCAGCTCGTCGCTGGTGTAGCGGCGCCCGGCGCGGCCGGGGTCGACGGTCGGCTCGAGCAGCGCGAGGGCCTGGCCGAAGTGGCCGGCCATGGCGCGCGCCAGCACCGCGGCGTGGCGCTGGGCGACCAGGAGGCTGAGGGTGCCGCCGGGGCGCACCGCCTCGCGCAGCACCCCGAGGGCGACGGCGGGGTCGCCGACGTGCTCGAGCACCCCGTGGCACAGCACGAGGTCGGCGCTGTCGGCGCCGGCGACGTCGAGCAGGCTCGAGATCTCGCCCTGCAGGCCGGCCACCTCGACGCCGCGCTCGCGGGCGCGGCGCCCGAGCGAGGCGAGGGCGTCGGGGCTGGGGTCGACGACGGTGACGCGGTGCCCGAGCTCGGCCACCCGCACGGCGAAGCCGCCGGTGCCGCCGCCGATGTCGAGGACGTCGAGGGGCCCGGACTGCTCGAGCACCGGGCGCAGGGCGTCCCACACCACGGCGGTGCGGGCCGCCGCGCGACGCTCGCTGGGGCGCTCGCTGAGACGTTCGCTGGGACGGTCGCTGGCGGACATGGCACCCACCCTAGGGCCAGGCGTGCGCCGCTCATCCCGGGCTCCCCGAGCTGCGGTGCCACAGCTTGCGCGCCACGTCGCGGGTCTCCTCGCCGGCGGGCTTGATGTCGGCGTACGGCGAGAGCTTGAAGCCGCTGGAGTGCACCAGCACCCGGCGCCGGCCCATCCCGCCCGCGGCACCCGGGCCGTCGGGGCGGGCCATCACCGGGCGCGGGGCCCGGCTCTCGGCCGCACCCTGGCCGGCGAGCTCGACGCCGACGCCGCCGAAGCCCTCGGGCACCACCGCCATCTGCTCGCGCACCGCCTCGACGCCGCCGCGGCGCCACTGCTCGTGCAGGACCGGCAGCTCCCAGCAGCCGGTCGCGCGCAGCGAGACGCCGCGGTGGCCGGTGCGGCGCAGCTCGCCGCGCACGACGAGCAGCCAGGAGTGGAAGACGGTGGCGGCGTAGGGGCCCTGGGCGTCCTCGAAGAAGGTCGCGTCGACCGGGCCGGTGCCGTCGTCGAGGGTCAGGAAGACCACCCGGCGCCCGGAGCGGATCGGCGGGGTCTGGGTGGCGACCTTGACCCCGGCCACCAGCAGCTCGGCCTTGCTGCGCTGCTGGAGCAGCTGCTCGCTGCGGGTCACCCCGAGCGCGTCGAGGACGGGCCCGTAGGTGTCGACGACGTGCCGGCTGGCGTCGAGGCCGAGGATCTCGAGCTCGGCGCGCATCTGCTCCTCACCGGTCATCTCGGGCAACCCCGAGACGCCGCCCTCCCCCGGCGCGTCGCCGAGGTCGAGGCTCAGCTGCACCGAGTCGACCGGGGGCGGCGGCGGGGCGGTACGCGCCTGGGCCAGGGAGCGGCCCCACACGCCCTCGCGCACCGGGGTGCCGCGGTCGTCGCGGTAGTCCTGGGCCTGGTCGCCGGGGCGCCGGTCGCGGCGCCGGTCGGTCTCGGCGGCGCTCTCCCCCGCCTGCGCCCGCTCGCGCACCGCGAGGTCGGTGCTGTTGCGCGCGGCCGCGGCGTCGGCGACCTGGCGGGCGCGCGTGGTGGTGCCGCTCCAGGACTTGCGCCCGGCCAGCCCCCGACCCCGCGAGGCCCGCTCGAGCGCGCGGCCCTGCCGGTCGAGCTCGGCCACCTGCAGCAGCAGGTCGCGGCGGGTCAGCACCCCGCGCCGGCGTACGTCGCTGCCGCCGGCCGACCCGATCCCGTAGGTGCTGTCGAAGGCACCGGCCAGCACCAGCCGCTCGACCACGGGGCGCGAGACCCGGGCGCGCTGCCAGAAGTCGGGCAGCGAGTGGTAGGGCCGGGCCGCGACGATGCGCGAGACCTCGACCTCGCTGATGCCCTTGACCTCGGCCAGCGCCAGGCGGATCCCCCACGGCCGCCCGTCGGGGACGTCGGGGCCGGGGTGCTCGCCGCTGGGCTCGACCCGCTCGACGACGTAGGCCCGCTCGGAGGCGTTGACGTCGAGACCGAGCACCGCCACGCCGAGGCGGCGGGCGTCCTCGAGGATCAGCCGCTTGGGGTACATCCCCGGGTCGTGGGTCAGCACCCCGGACAGGAAGTGCGCCGGCCAGTGCGCCTTGAGCCAGGCCGACTGGTAGGTCGGCAGTGCGAACGCCGCCGCGTGGGCCTTGCAGAACCCGAAGGAGGCGAAGGCCTCCAGGACGGCCCACACCTCCTCGACCACGCCGAGCGGGTAGCCGCGGCCCAGGGCGCGCGGGAAGAACCAGGCCCGGGTCTCGGCCATCCCCTCCGCGTCGCCCAGGGCCCGGCGCTTCTCGTCGGCCTCGGCGTAGGAGATGCCGGTGAAGCAGCCGATGATCTCGATGACCTGCTCGTGGAAGACCACCACCCCGCGGGTCGGGGCCAGGATCGGGCGCAGGTCGTCGTGGAGGTAGCGCGGCTCGCGCCAGCCGTGCTTGACCTCGAGGTAGGGGGTGATCATGTCGCTCTTGACCGGTCCGGGCCGGAACAGCGAGATGTCGGTGATGATGTCCTCGAACGTCTCGATGCCCGACTTGCCGACCAGCTCGCGCTGGCCCGGCGACTCGATCTGGAAGACCCCGAGGGTGCGGGCCGCCGAGATCATCCGGTAGGTCGCGGGGTCGTCGAAGGGCACCTGCTGGTCGTCCTCGAGGTCGATGCGCACCCCCTCGACGCGCTCGACCTCGGTGATCGCGTGCGCCATCGCCGACTGCATGCGGATGCCGAGCACGTCGAGCTTGAGCAGGCCGAGGTCCTCGACGTCGTCCTTGTCGAACTGGCTCATCGGGAAGCCGGCGTACGACGCCTCCACGGGGGTGCGGTCGAGCAGGGTCGCGTCGGAGAGCAGCACCCCGCACGGGTGCACCGCGACGTGGCGCGGCAGCCCGTCGAGGCGCTCGACGAGCTGGAACATCAGGTCGAGCCGGGCCTCACCCAACCCGCTGGCGCGCAGCTCGGGCAGCTCGGCCAGCGCCACGCGGGCGTCGCGGGCGCGGATGTGGGGGAAGGCCTTGGCGATGGCGTCGGTCTCGGCCGGCGGCATCCCCAGCGCGGCGCCGACGTCGCGCACCGCGTGGCGCACCCGGTAGGTGTCCATCATCGAGACGCACACGCAGCGCTCGCCGCCGTAACGGTCGAGGATCCGCTCGTAGACCTCGGTGCGCCGGTCGGACTCGACGTCGACGTCGATGTCGGGCAGCGCCTGGCGCAGCGGGGAGAGGAAGCGCTCCATCAGCAGCTGGTGGCGGATCGGGTCGACGCCGGAGATGCCGAGCAGGTAGTTGACCAGGCTGCCGGCCCCCGAGCCGCGCGCGGCGACCCGCACCCCCATCTGCTTGATCAGGTCGGTGACGTCGCCGACGGTCAGGAAGTACGACGCGTAGCCGAGCTCGCCGATCACCGCGAGCTCGTCCTCGAGCCGCTTCCACACCACCGCGAGCCCGCCGCTGCCGTAGCGGTCGCCGATGGCGCCCTCGCAGCGCGCGCGCAGCGCGACGTCGGCGCTGGGGTGGTCGGTGGAGAGGCTGAACTCGGGGAAGTGCACCTCGCCCAGGCCCAGGTCGGCGCGCGGGTCGAGCGCGCAGCGCTCGGCCAGGGCGCGGGTGCGCGCCAGCAGGCGCAGCGCCTCGCGCCCGGTGCCGGCGCCGGCGCGGGCCACGACCTCGTGGGCCACCTCGCGCATCTGGGGCCCGGACTTCAGGTGCCCCTCGGCGTTGCCGCGGTCGACGTGGCGCCGGTCGAGGGCGACCAGGCGGCGGGCGGCGTCGAGCACGTCGACGGTGGCGGCGTCACTGCGGTCGGCGTAGCGCACCGCGTTGGTCAGCACCGACCCCGCGCCGACCTCCTCGGCCAGCGCGAGCATCCGGGCGGCGTGCCGGGTCGAGCCGGGCCCGTCGCCGGCCAGGCGGTGCGAGACCACCTCGACCTGGAGGTTCTCGCGCGGGACCAGGGCCCGCCACCGCTCCAGGGCGGTGCGGGCGTGGTCGCGGCGGCGCTGGGCCGCGGCGGCCCCGACCTCGGAGGCCGGGCCGAGCAGCACGACCAGGTCGCCGGAGCCGAGCAGGGCCGCGACCTCGGGGTCCTCGGGGTCCAGGACCGGGGTGCCGCGCTCGCCCGCGAGGTGGGTGGCCGAGAGCACCCGGCACAGCGCGGCCCAGCCGCCCCGGCCGCCGCCGGGCCCGGCGGCGTGGGCCAGCAGGGTGACCCGCGGCAGCCGTGGGTCGCGGAAGGCGCCACCGCGCACGGGGGTGCGACCGCGGGGTGCGGGCGCGTGGCCCTCGGCGGGTGCCGGACGGTGGGCCAGGTCGACCCCGAGGACCGGGCTGATGCCGGCCTGCAGGCACGCCTTGGCGAACTTCACCGCCCCGTAGGTGCCGTCGCGGTCGGTCAGCGCCAGGAGGTCCATGCCGTGGTCGGCGGCCCGCTGGACCAGCAGGTGCGGCAGCGAGGCGCCGTGCTGCAGGGAGTAGCCGGAGGCGACGTGCAGGTGCGGGAACGGGTCGGGCACGGGTCGGTCCACCTCTCGCGTCGGCTCGACCCTGAACGATGAGATCCCTCGAACTCATGTTCGAGAAGGCACCAGCCTAACCCCGTCGCGCCACCCGCGCCAACCCGCCCTCACCAGATGGCGGAGACCCACTCGGGACGGTCGACGAAGGGGTTGCGGTTGCCCTGCCAGGTCTCGAAGATCGCGTCGTTGCGGGCCCTCTCGAAGGCGTCTGGCGGGTCCTGCTCGTGCCAGCGCAGCAGGGTCGAGAGCCGGCCGAGGTAGCCCAGCGCGTCGAGGTCGCGCCGCCCCACCTCCTCGGTGACCTCGAGGTCGGCGAAGCCGTCGCCGCCCTCGTAGCGCACCGCCATGTAGAGCACCATCCGGGCCACGTCGCCCTTCACCGCGTCGCGCGGCTCCCAGGAGTCGGCGTCGCGGTAGGTCTCGTCGGCCTCCCCCTGCGCACTGCCGCCGTCGTCGAAGTCGAGGCTGGAGCGGTCGGCATTGACGCTCACGTCGGCCGGGCGCACGTGGTGCAGGTCGGTGCCGGGACCCGAGGCGGTGCCGAACCCGCCGCGGCTCTGCGGCCACACGTGCTCGCGGTTCCACTCGTCGGGGTCGCCGCCGTTGGCGTCGCCCGGCACGCTGTCGCCGGTGTAGAGCTCGATCACGCGACCGGGCGCGTCGGGGTCGGCGTCGGTGTCGCGCAGCGCCTCCCACAGCTCGTCGTAGCGCAGCCGCTCGACGTCGGTGGAGATGATCTCGTGCAGCGCCAGCGCCAGGTCCTCACCGGTGCGGCCCTCGGCGTCGGCGTAGTACTCGACCAGCTCCGGGGGCAGGTCTCCCGCAGGCCCCTCCGGCGACTCCCCGGCGGGCGCGGGCGACGCGGTCGGCTCCACCAGCGCGATCGCGGTGACCTGCTTGAGCCCGGGCGCCGCGAAGTACGACGCCCGCTCGCCGGCGAGCACCACCTCCGCGCCCAGCAGCCCCGGCCGCGAGGCCAGCCCCCAGGTGCCGCGCAGCCCCTCGGGCAGCTGCACCAGCAGCATCCGCGCCGGGTCGCGCTCCTCGGGGTCGTCGGCCACCGCGAGCGCCAGGTCGTCGGGGAACGCTCCGCGCACCACGGTGCCGGGCGCGGTGGGCTGGCCCACCAGGTGCCCCCGCACGGTCAGCTCCGCGCCGTCGGCGCTCGCCAGCGCCTGCGCGACCCCGACCGCGTCGCCCAGCGCCTCGTCCAGGGGCGCGGCGTCGGTGCCGGAGCCGAACAGCGCGGTGCGCCCCGCCCCGCCCGCCGGGTCGGCACCGGCACCTGCGTCCTGGCCGCCGGCGCAGGCCGGGAGGACGGAGAGGACCCCGACGAGGAGGACGGCGGCGAGCCGGCGCGGACGCGGGGCGAGCGGGAGGCGCATGGGCCCAGCCTGCCTCACCCGGCGCGCGCGATCCGCTCCTGGACCGGCGGGTGCGGCACCAGGCCCAGGCACTGCTCGACCACGGCCAGGAAGCGGTCGGCGTCGCGGACCAGGTCGTCGGCCTCCCGCTCGGTGACCGCACGGGAGGACCCCGCCTCGGCCGCGGCCCGCTTGGCGGCGCCGGCGGAGAAGAACGTGGCCCACTCGCCGAGCTCGGGGGCCACCTCGGCCAGCAGCACCCAGGCGTTCTTCTGGGGCCGTCGGCGGGGTCCCGCGGGCCGGGCGCGCGCCGAGAGCAGCGCCGCGGCCGAGCGCAGCGCCGAGACGTGCGCGCAGGCGTAGCGGGCCGGGACCTCGGGGGTGGCCATCGCCTCGCTCAGCGACTCGGCGGCGCGGGCCAGGTAGGAGTGGGTGGTCACCGGCAGCGCCTGCGGGTGCGGCGCCGGGACGGGAGCCGTGCGGGAGGTGCGCGCGGTCCGGCCGGTGCGGGCGGGGGTGCGGCTCATCGTCGCCACCCCCTCAGTCGGCGCAGCCGACGAGCAGCCAGCGCCCGCCGTCGACGTCGAGGGCGAGGTCGAAGACCCCGCCGGTGTCCTCGGTGCCGCGCACCGCCGCCCCGCGGCCGGCCTCCACCCGCCAGACCGCGCGCTCGGCGAGCAGGTCCTCGAGCGGACGCGGCTGCGCGGGCCGCTCGGGGCTCGAGGCGTCGGCCGGCTCGTCGGAGCCGAGCACCGCCCGGACGCCGGCGTGACGCCACCACTCACCGGTCTCCACCCAGTGCTCGAGCACCGAGCGAACCTTCCACAGCCGTCCGCGCCACAGGAACTGCTCGGGCACCGTGGTCTCGGTGCCGGCCAGCAGGCCGCACCGGACCTCGACGGGCTCGTCGTACCGTCGCATCAGCTCCACCACTGCCACCTCTCCGGCGCCGGGGCGCCAGGTCCGCCTGGAGCCCCCGGCGGAGGCGGGGTCGAGGTCACCCCCGCCGGGAGCCTGTTCGAATCTGTGTTCGAACATGTTCCCAAGGTACACGCCCCCACCGACAACCGGTCAAGGGTCGCGACGAGGTCCTGTGGACGGCTCCGGCCCCGGGCCGGGCGGGGCCTCAGGCGGGGGCCTCAGGCGGCGGCGATCCGGTCGTGCGTGGCGCTGAGGTAGCGGTCGGTGCTGGGGTGGAACATCGCGACCAGGATGCCCACCTCGACCAGCAGCGAGAGGTAGCTGAGGACCAGGAACACCTGCGGCGGGCCGACCCGGATGCCGCTGAGCGTGGCGACCGCGGTCATCACCACCAGCACCGCCAGGCACACGCGCGCCCAGTGGTGGCCGTTGCTGAAGAACACGAGCAGCACGCCGATCAGCATCGCCATCACCACGAACAGCACCGCGGCCACCGGGAAGAACTGCGGGACCGCGATCGGCTGCTCCTCGATCAGGTAGTCCAGGCCCTGCCGCTCGAGGATCTCGGCGGCCGAGCGGTGCCCGCGCGCCCAGTTGAGCACCAGGTCGTCACGCAGCACCGCCGTCAGCACCACGGTCAGCGCACCCAGCGCCAGCAGCACCAGGTGCAGCTGCAGGCACACCCTCAGCGAGCGCGGTCGTTCCAGCCGGTCGTCGTCCATGACGGCCCTCTCTCGTGCGTGGTGCGGGGCGAGCCGGGTGCGGGGCCCCGGGTGCGAACTCTAGGGTCGCAGGCATGAGCACCGAGCACCCGGGCGTCGTCCGTTTCCGTGCCGAGCTGGCCCGTCTGGGCGGGCGCGGCGAGGTCGTGGTCCTGCCCGACGCCGTCCACACCGCGGCGCTGGCCGCCGAGGCCCTGGGCTGCGAGGTGGGTGCGATCGCCAACAGCCTGCTCTTCGACGCCGGCGGCTCGCCGGTGCTGGTGCTCACCTCCGGCGCGCACCGCGTCGACGTCGGCGCCGTGGCCGCGCGGATCGGCGTCGAGCGCCTGTCCCGGGCGAGCCCCGACTTCGTGCGCGAGCACACCGGCCAGGTGATCGGCGGGGTCTCCCCCCTCGCCCACCCGGCGCCGGTGCCGACGTACCTCGACGAGTGGCTGGCCCGCCACGACGTGGTGTGGGCGGCGGCCGGTCACCCCGCCGCCGTCTTCTCCACCTCCTTCGACGAGCTGCTCGAGCTGACCGGCGCCAGCGTGGTGGACGTCGAGGCCCCCGCTCCGACCACCTAGGGTGTGCGCGTGGCGAGGGTCGTGGTGGTCGGGGGCGGGTACGCCGGCCTCGCCACCGCCGGTCGTCTCGCCAAGACCGGCCACGCGGTCACGCTCCTCGAGCGCAGCGACACCCTCGGCGGCGCGCTCGGCTCGGTGAGCGCCGACGGCCACCGCTGGGACGCCGGACCGACCTCGACGCTGCTGCCGGCCGTGCTGCGCGACCTGTTCCGCAAGACCGGCCGCCCGCTGGAGCGCGAGCTCGACCTGGTGCCGCTCGAGACCGTGCGCACGCACCGCTTCGTCGACGGCTCCGAGCTCGCCCTGCCGGGCGGGTCGCGCTCGGCCCAGCTGCGCGCGGTCGAGGAGCTCTCGCCCGGGCAGGGGCAGCGCTGGCTCGACCACGTCGCGGCCTACACCGACGACTGGGAGGTGCTGCGGCGGCACTACCTGGAGGAGCCGTGGGACCGCGCGGCGCTGCCCCGCGAGCTGCGCGAGCGCCTCGACTCGCGCGAGACCCTGCAGCGGCGGCTGCGCCGCACGCTCAAGGACGACCGGCTCCGCGACGTGGCCGCCCACCCCTTCGTCACCGACGGCCACGCCACCCGCGACGTGCCGGCCTGGATGGGCCTGGTGGCCTACCTCGAGCAGCGCTTCGGCGCCTGGACCGTGCCCGGCGGGATGGCGCGGGTCGGCGAGGTGCTGGCCGGGCGGATGGGCACGCGCGGTGTCGACGTGCGTCTGGGCGTCGACGTGCGCGACGTGGTCGTGCGCGGCGGGCGGGCCGTCGCGGTGCGCACCGACGCCGGCGACGTGGACGCCGACGTGGTGGTCTGCGCCGTCGACCCCCGCCGGCTGCCGGCGCTGGCCGCCCTGGTCGAGCGCACGATGCCGGCGATGCCGCCCGTGGTCTGTCACGTCGGGCTCGCCGGCGACCTGCCCGACGTGCCCCACGAGCTGGTGCTGCACGGCGACCCGACCCTGGTGGTGCGCACCGGCGGTCAGGCCCCCTACGGCGGGGCCGCGTGGACGGTCCAGGGCCGCGGGCGGCTCGCCGAGGACGTGCTGCTCGCGCTGGCGCGGCACCGCATCGACGTGCGCGCCCAGGTCGTCACGCGCGTCGACCGCTCACCGCGCGACCTCGTGGAGGCCTGGGGCGGCTCCCCCCTCGGCGTGCTGTGGCAGGGCCGCGCCACGGTGCACCGCCGGCTAGGCCCCGACACCCCCGTGCCCGGCGTGTACGCCGCCGGCGCGCACGCGACCCCCGGCGCGGGACTCCCCTTCGTGGGGCTGTCGGCGGCCCTGGTGGCCCAGCGGGTCGGCCCCGCCTGACCCGCGTCAGGGCGTGACGTCGAGCTTCTCGAAGATCTCGCGGGTCGCCTTCGACCGGTTGAGCGTGTAGAAGTGCAGCCCCGGCGCCCCGCCGTCGAGCAGCTCCTGGCACAGCTCCGCGGCCTGGGTGATGCCCTCGGCGCGCATCGAGACCGGGTCGCCGTCGTGGGCGCTGATCCGCTCGACGACGTCGACGGGCACGTCGGTGCCGATCAGCTCGCCCTGCCGGCGGATCGCCTGCAGGTTCAGGATCGGCATGATGCCCGGCAGGATCGGCAGGTCGACGCCGCGCGCCCGGACCCGCTCGACCAGCGAGAAGTAGTCGGAGGCCCGGAAGAACATCTGGGTCACGGCGAACTCCGCGCCCGCGCGCGCCTTGGCCACCAGCACGTCGGCGTCCTGCTCGAGCGACTCCGACGAGGGGTGCCGCTCGGGGAAGGCGGCCACGCCGATGCGGAACTCGCGCCGCGCGGCCACCAGCTCGACCAGCTGGTCGGCGTGGTCGAGACCGCCCTCGGTGGGGGTCCAGTCGGCGCGCGGGCCCTCGGCGGGGTCGCCGCGCAGGGCCATCACGTGGTGCACGCCGGCGGCGGAGTACTCGTCGAGGATCTGCTCGAGCTCCTCGCGGGTGTGGCCCACGCAGGTCAGGTGCGCCATCGGCAGCATCGAGGTCTCGCGGGCGATCCGCCCGGTCAGCCGCACGGTGGTGCCGCGGCTGCTGCCGCCGGCGCCGTACGTCACCGAGACGAACGTCGGGCGGTAGGGCTCGAGGGCGCGCACGGCGTCCCACAGCTGGGTCTCGCCGGCCTCGTCCTTGGGCGGGAAGAACTCGAACGAGAACGAGCGCTCGCCCGCTGCGATGAGGTCGGTGAGCGCGCGCCCACGGCCGATGGTCATGGGCAGGAGTCTATGGAGCGCCCGGGAACCCGGGGGTGGGCGTCCACCCAACGGCGCCTGTTCTGGGTACGTCTCCTACTGTGATGCGGTGAGCGACTCCCCCGCCCCCGCCGCCGCGCCCGCCTGGGACGCCGACGGCTTCCGCGACCAGGTGCAGGACGCCCTCGGGCAGTTCCTCGACCGGCAGGCCGACCGCCTGGCCCCCCTGGGTCCCGACGCCGAGCGGCTGCTGGCCGAGGCCCGCGCGATGGTCTCGGGCGGCAAGCGGCTGCGGGCGGCCTTCTGCTGGTGGGGCCACCTGGCGGTGGCGGCGCCGGTCGACGAGCAGGCGCTGGTGCGGGCCTGCGCGGCGCTGGAGCTGCTGCACGCCAGCGCGCTGGTGCACGACGACCTGATGGACGCCTCCGACACCCGTCGCGGGCGGCCGGCCACGCACCGCGCCTTCGAGCGCGAGCACCGCTCCGACGCCTGGCGCGGCGACCCCGAGCAGTACGGCGCCGCCGCGGCGATCCTGCTCGGCGACCTGCTGCTGAGCTGGTCCGACGAGCTGCTGCGCGGCTGCGGGCTGCCGCTGCCGCGGGTCGTGGCCGCCCTCGAGGTGCTCGACCTGTGCCGCACCGAGGTGATCGCCGGGCAGTTCCTCGACGTCTCGGTGCAGGCCCGCGGGCGCGCCGACGTCGACGCGGCGATGACGGTGCTGCGCTACAAGTCGGCCAAGTACTCGATCGAGCGGCCGCTGCAGGTCGGCGCGGCCCTCGCCGGCGCCGACACCGCCGCCATGGAGCAGCTCAGCGCCTTCGGGCTGCCGCTCGGCGAGGCGTTCCAGCTGCGCGACGACCTGCTGGGCGTCTACGGCGACCCCGCGACCACCGGCAAGCCGGCCGGCGACGACCTCGTGGAGGGCAAGCGCACCGTGCTGGTCGCGCTGGCCCTCGACTCCGCCCCCGACGACGACGCCGCGCTCCTCGACCGGGCGCTGGGGCGCCCGCTCGACGCCGACCAGGTCGAGCGGCTGCGGGCGATCATCACTAGCTCGGGCGCGCAGGCCCAGGTCGAGGAGGTCATCACGGCGCTCACGCAGCGCGCCACCGACGCCCTCGACCGCAGCGGCCTCGACCCGGACGCGCGCTCGGTGCTGACCCGCCTCGCGGCCGCCGCCACCCAGCGCGTCGTCTGACCCGACCCGGCGCCAGGGCGGCTACGGCCCGACGCGGGCGTACGACGCACCGGCGTCGTCGCTGTAGTACCGCTCGCCGCCGGCGCCCGCCACGAGCAGCGAGCCGGCCCCGACGGCGTACTGGGTGTAGTAGCCGACGGTCCGCTGGACCGGGAGCAGGCCCGCGCCGTTGAGGAAGGGGCGCTGGGTCACCCCACCGGGCAGGTCGGCGCCGGTCGCGAGGTCGGCGAGCAGGTCGGCCACCCGCACCGGCAGGTCGATCGGGGCCACGTACGGCAGGCCGCTGACCGGGTCGTCGGGCGCCATGGTGGCGGTGCGGCCCGGGTCGTCGACGCCGCTGAAGGTGGAGCTGCCGGGGTCGCGCCCGGCGGCCAGCCAGATCCCGAGCGTCAGCCCGATCACCAGCAGCATGGCCAGCGCACCCGAGGGACCGCCCCGCGAGGGGCGGATGTTCTCCGGGGAGATGCGGTAGACCACGGTGTCGCCCCCGGGGTCGCCTAGAGCGCCATCGCCTGGGCGCGGCGCTTGACCTCCGAGCCGCGGTTCTCGCGCAGCGCGTCGATCGGGCGACCGGGCAGCCCCTGGTCGAGGAAGAGCCAGGCGATGCACTCGCGGTCGTCGTAGCGGCCGTCGTGGAGCACGGTCAGCAGGCCGGGCAGGCCCTTGACCGGCAGCTTGAGCTCGTCGTCGATGAAGAGGGCCGGGATCTTCTGCCCCTCCCCCGCCACCGGCACGGCGGCCGCGAGCTCGTGGGTGCGGATCATGGTGCGGACCTTGCCGACGCTGACCTCGAGCCTGCGGGCGGCCTCGGCCCAGTCGATCCAGTCGTCGACCAGGGCGGCCAGGTCGTGCTCGGCCAGGGAAGTCTCGCTCATGCCTCCATGGTCCCACCCCACACCAGGGTGACCAATCCGCGCGGCCCCGAGGTCGCCCCGGCGGGCGCCCGGCGACCCGCCTGCGGCCCGGCGGTGCCGGTCCCGGAGCGCCCGCCCGCCTACGATGGGGGCGCCGGAACCTTCCCCGTCCGGCTCCGCAGGAGGTCGCTGTGCCGACAGACCGGCAGCCGCACGAGGTCGCCCGGACTGCCCGACAGGGCACGTCCGGTGGTCTCGCCGACCCCGTGACCGGGCGGCTGCTCGACGGCCGCTACCGCATCGGGCCGCGCATCGCGCGCGGCGGCATGGCCAGCGTGTACGAGGCCACCGACCTGCGCCTGGACCGCGTCGTGGCGGTCAAGGTGATGCACGTCGGCCTCGGCGACGACGAGGAGTTCGCGGCCCGATTCGTGCGCGAGGCCCGGGCCGCGGCACGGCTCTCGCACCCCAACGTGGTCGCGGTCTTCGACCAGGGCGACGACGACGGCACCGTCTTCCTGGCCATGGAGCTCGTGCCGGGGCACACGCTGCGCGACGTCATCGCCAAGGAGGCCCCGATGACGCCGGCGCGGGCCCTGGCGCTCGTCGAGCCGGTGGTCTCGGCGCTCGCCGCGGCCCACCGCTCCGGCATCGTGCACCGCGACGTCAAGCCCGAGAACGTGCTGATCGCCGACGACGGCCGGGTCAAGGTCGCCGACTTCGGCCTGGCCAAGGCCGTGGGCACCGACACCCAGCACACCGCGACCGGCGGCGTGCTGATCGGCACCGTCTCCTACCTCGCGCCCGAGCTGGTCTCCGAGGGCATCAGCGACGCGCGCGCCGACGTCTACGCCGTCGGCGTGCTGCTCTACGAGCTGCTCACCGGCGCCAAGCCGCACGAGGGCGAGAGCCCGATCCAGGTCGCCTACAAGCACGTGCACGAGGACGTCGCGCCGCCCTCGCGCCTGGTCCCCACGCTGCCGGGGTACGTCGACGCGCTGGTCGCCCGCGCCACCGCCCGTGACCGCGGCCTGCGCCCCGCCGACGCCGGGGTGCTGCTGCACCACGTGCACCGCGTGGCGCACGCCCTGGCCGAGGGCGTGCGCGAGGACCCCGAGCTGACCCAGGACCTCGCCCCGCTGCTGCTGCACCCCGACACCGGGGTGCCCGTCGTCGAGGAGCCGGTCCCCGACGGGGCCGACCCGGCGGACCACGAGCCCACGTCGATGATGCGCACCCTCGCCCCGCCGGCGACCGCCGCGGCCGCCGTGGGCGCCATGGGCGCCGCGAGCACCGGCGACGTCACGACCACCCTCACCGCCGGCCCGCCCAGGGCCACCGCCGCCCCGGACCGTGCGGGACGCCCGGCCGACCCCGCACGAGCCGGCGCACCGCCGACCCGCCCCGCGCGCCCGACGCGGCCCCGCCGGCGCTGGCGCGGACCGGTGACGGTGCTGCTGGCGGTGCTGCTGGCGACCACGCTGGGCCTGGGTGCCTGGTGGTACGGGTGGGCGCGCTACTCCACGGTGCCGAGCGTGCTCGAGCAGGGCCGCGCCTCGGCGGTGGCCGAGCTGGAGGACGCCGGTTTCGAGGTCGTCCTCGGCGAGGCCGTCTACAGCAACCGGGTGCCCCAGGGCCGGGTGGTCAGCGCCGACCCCGGGGCGGGCAGCCGCGCGCTCGAGGGCGACGAGGTCACCATCGTGCTCAGCCTGGGCATCGAGCAGTACCCCGTGCCCGAGCTCGCCGGACGCACCCTCGAGGAGGCCGAGGCCGCCCTGGCCGAGGTCGAGCTCGAGGTCGGCCGGGTGAAGGAGCGCTTCTCCGAGACCGTGCCCGACGACCAGGTGGTGCGCAGCACGCCCGCGCCCGGCAAGCAGCTGCGCCCCGGCGCGGCCGTCGACCTGGTGGTCAGCAAGGGCCGCAAGCCGGTCAACGTCGGCGACTGGGTCGGCAGGTCGGCCGACGAGGCGCAGCGCACGCTGGAGCGCAAGGGCCTGGTCGTCCAGCGCGACGAGGACGTCTTCTCCGACGACGTGGCCGCGGGTGACGTCGTCGCCCAGGAGCCCGCCGGCGGCACCCTCTACCGGGGCGACACGGTCACCCTGACCGTGTCGAAGGGCCCCGAGCTGGTCGAGGTGCCGGGGGTGCGGGCCCAGGGCGTCGACGCCGCCCGCGCCGAGCTCGAGTCGCTGGGCTTCGTGGTGCGGGTCGAGAACATCTCCGACTACCTGGGCCTGGGCTACGTGTTCCGCACCGACCCGGGCGCCGGCGAGCTCGTGCCCAAGGGGTCCACGATCACCCTCTTCCTGGTCTAGGGGCCCGTCTAGTCAGTCCTGACCACCCCGGAGTAGCCCCTCCGGGTCATTTTACTTTGGCCGTTCGGCCAGCAGAATCGGTCGCACGGACATCGGGGTCCGCGCCCTTGGGGAGGGGCGGTGCGAGGGGGTCGGCGATGCTTCGGGAGCGAGGGACGACGGCGTGCCCGGCAGGGGTGGGAGCACCGTGGCGCGACGCGCACACGCTGCTCGCGGCCTGCGGGGTGGCCACTGCCGTGGTGGTGACGGTCGGCGCGCTGCCGGCCGTGCTCGGACGCCACCCGCGGTTGTCCGACCCGGTCCTGGTGGCCAGCACGCTGGTGCTGGTGGTCGTCGTCGGCTCCCTCGTGCGCAGGGCCGAGCTGCGCCTGGCGCGTCTGGGTGAGCAGCGACGGGCGTCCCTGGAGGCGGCGCTCGTGGTCGCGGAGAGCTCGCGCGCCCAGCGCGACGCCCGCGCCGAGGAGGTCGAGCACGACGCCCGCAGCGCGCTGGGGGCGCTGCGGGCGTCGCTCTCGACCCTCGAGCGGTACGCCGACCGGCTGGAGCCCGACCTGGCCCACCGGCTGCAGGTCGCGGCGCTGCGCGAGGTCGACCACCTCGAGCAGCTGATCCGCCAGCAGACGCCGGGGCTGGTCGCGTTCGACGTGCGCGAGGTGGTGCGCGACGTCGCCCTCACCCGCCAGGTCGCCGGCCTGCGGGTGCGCACCGACGAGGTCCGGGGACGCGCGCACGGCTCGCCCGGCGACCTGGCCACCGTGCTGGGCAACCTGCTGGTCAACGCGATGCGGCACGCCCCTGGCGCCGAGGTCGAGATCGCCACCTCCGTCGTCGGCGACCGTCTCGAGCTGCGGGTGCGCGACGACGGACCCGGGATGCCCGACGACCTCGCGGCCTCGGCGTTCGAGCGCGGCACCCACGGCGGCCACCACCTGAGCACCGGGCTGGGCCTCTACATCTCCCGCGAGCTGATGCGCGAGGCCGGCGGCGACCTGCGCCTGGAGCCGACGACGACGGGCTGCTGCTTCGTGGTCACGCTGGCCCGGGCCACCGCCGACCCCGGCTTGTCCCCCGGCGCGGCGCCCGCTGTCCCGGACCGGCGGGGCACGGACCGGCGGCACGGACCCACGGCCGTGGCCCACGGGACCCGCCACGTGTGAGCCGCTGCACACGCGCGGGGATTGGCGGCGCGACGAGCGGCTCCCTAGCGTGCTCGCGTGAGCAACGACGACGCGGGCGAGGCGGCCCGCCGCAACCCGATCGGCACCCACGTCCTGGTGGGCAAGGGCCTGGTGGCGGGGGCGCTGGCCGAGGCCGAGCGGCTGGGCTGCGAGACGTTCCAGGTCTTCGTCGGCAACCCGCGGGGCTGGGCGCTGAGCCCCGGCAAGCCGGCCGAGGACGAGGCCTTCCGCGCCGCCACCGCCGAGCGCGGCATCCGCACGTTCATCCACTCCCCCTACCTGGTCAACCTCGGCTCGCCGACGCCTAAGACCTACGAGAACAGCGTCGCCGTCGTCGCGCACAACCTGCGCCGCGCGGCCGAGACCGGCGCCGAGGGCGTCGTGGTGCACACCGGCTCGTACGTCGACCCGCAGGGCGACCCGGCCGGCGCCGCGGAGCGGCACGCGGCAGCGCTGGGCCAGGTGCGCGACGGGCTGCTGCCGCTGCTCGAGGCCCTCGGCGACGACGGCCCGTGGCTGCTGCTCGAGCCGACCGCGGGCCAGGGCCGCTCGCTGTGCGCCGGCGTCGAGGACCTCGCGGCGTACCTCGACGTGCTCGAGCACCACCCGCGTGCCGGGATCTGCCTCGACACCTGCCACGTCTTCGCGGCGGGCGCACCTCTCGACGAGCCGGGCGGCGCGGCCGCCACCCTCGAGCGCATCGTCGAGATCGGCGGGCCCGGCCGGCTGCGGCTCGTGCACGCCAACGACTCCAAGGACGTGCGCGGGGCGTTCAAGGACCGCCACGAGCGGATCGGCGAGGGCCACATCGGCACCGGCGCGTTCACCGAGCTCCTCGCCCACCCCGCGACCGCGGGGGTGCCGTTCGTGCTCGAGACCCCGGGCTCGCGCGACGCCGACAACCCCGACATCGCGCTGCTCAAGCAGCTGCGCGCCGAGGCGCACGGCGCCGCCACGTGACGACCACCTCGCGGCGCACCTCGGTGCTGGCCACGCTCGCGCTGCTCGCGATGACCGCGAGCTGGGGCAGCACGTTCTTCCTCATCAAGGACCTGCTCGACCGGGTCCCGACCCTCGACTTCCTGGCGGTGCGGTTCGCGATCGCCACGGTCGCGATGGTCGTCGTGGCGCCCCGGGCGGTGGGCCGGCTCTCGCGGGAGTCCCGTCGCCACGCGATGGTGCTCGGCCTGGTCTACGGGCTGGCCCAGATCCTGCAGACCGCGGGCCTGGCGCACACCCCCGCCAGCGTCTCGGGCTTCATCACCGGCATGTACGTCGTGCTCACCCCGCTGCTGGCCGCCGTGCTGCTGCGCACCCGCATCGGTGCCCTGACCTGGGCAGCGGTGGCGCTGGCCACGGGTGGCCTGGCGGTGCTCAGCCTCGACGGCCTCTCGGTCGGCTACGGCGAGGCCATCACGTTCGTCTCCGCGATCCTCTACGCCCTGCACATCGTGGGCCTCGGCGCCTGGTCGGACGCCCGCCAGGCGCTGGGCATGTCGATCGTGCAGATCGGGGTGATCGCGCTCGTGTGCACCCTGGCCACCGCGCCCGACGGGATGGTGCTGCCCAGCACCGGCGCCGACTGGGCCTCGATCGTCTACATGGCGCTGGTCGCCGGGGCCCTGGCGATGCTGGCCCAGACCTGGGCGCAGGCGCACCTGCCGCCCACCCGCACCGCCCTGATCATGAGCATGGAGCCGGTCTTCGCCGCCACCTTCGCGGTGTGGCTGGGCGGCGAGGCCACCACCGCGCGGATGCTCGGCGGCGGGCTGATGGTGCTGACCGCGATGCTGGTCGTCGAGCTGCGCCCGCCGCGCAGCCAGCACCCGCCGGGACCCCGTCCCGATCCCGACGACGGGCCGATCGAGGGGCAGGTCACGCACCTGGCCGTCTGAGGCCGGGGACGGGCGCCGGCGGTCTCGCGGGGTGGGCAGCCCCCGGCCGCCCGCCCTCGCCCCGCCTAGTCTCGTCGCATGGTCGTCGTCATGTCCCCCGACGCCACCGACGAGGACGTCGCCCACGTCGTCGCGAAGGTCGAGAGCGTCGGCGGCGAGGCCTTCGTCAGCAAGGGCGTGCGACGCACGATCATCGGGCTGGTCGGCGACATCGAGTCGTTCCACCACCTCAACCTGCGCACGCTGCGCGGGGTCGCCGACGTGCACCGCATCTCCGACCCCTACAAGCTCGTCAGCCGCCAGCACCACCCCGACCGCTCCACCGTGTGGGTCGGCCGCGGGGACCGCCAGGTGCCGATCGGGCCCGGGACCTTCACCCTCCTCGCCGGTCCCTGCGCCGTCGAGACACCGGCCCAGACCCTGGAGGCGGCGCAGATGGCGGCCTCCGCGGGGGCCACGATCCTGCGTGGCGGCGCCTTCATGCCGCGCACCTCGCCGTACGCCTTCCAGGGCCTGGGCCGCCGGGGCCTGGAGATCCTGGCCGACGTGGGCCGCGCCACCGGGCTGCCGGTCGTCACCGAGGTCGTCGACGCCCGCGACGTCGCCGTCGTCGCCGAGCACGCCGACATGCTCCAGGTCGGCACCCGCCACATGCACAACGTCGGGCTGCTCCAGGCCGTCGGCGACGCCGGTCGGCCGGTGCTGCTCAAGCGCGGGATGACCGCGACCGTCGAGGAGTGGCTGATGGCCGCCGAGTACGTCGCGCAGCGCGGCAACCTCGACATCGTGCTGTGCGAGCGCGGCATCCGCACCTTCGAGCCGACCACCCGCACCACCCTCGACGTCTCCGCGGTGCCGGTCGTGCAGGCGACCAGCCACCTGCCGGTCATCACCGACCCCTCCCACGCCGCCGGGCGCAAGGACCTGGTCGTGCCGCTCGCGCGCGCCTCGATCGGCGCCGGCGCCGATGGCGTGCTCGTCGACGTGCACCCCGACCCCGAGACCGCGCTGTGCGACGGCCCGCAGGCACTGCTCGGGCCCGAGCTGCGCGAGCTCGCCGCGGCGGTGCGCCGCCTGCCACCGGTGCTGGGCCGGGTCGACTCCGCCGAGCGGATCCGCACCTCCTGAGCCGCCGGGCCGCCCTGGGTCCGCTGGCTAGGCTGGCTGCGCCGCCGGGAGGGTCCCGGCGCCCTGGGGGGAGACGTGACCACGCACTGCACCGCCTGCGGGGCCGAGCTGGTCGACATCGGCCGCTACTGCACCAGCTGCGGCCACCGGCGCGAGGACGCCCCCGAGATCGAGGCGCCGCCGGCTGCCGGGCCGCGGCCCGGTCCCCCACGCTTCCCGCTGTACGTCGACCCCGCCGAGGAGCCGGACCCGTTCACCGACCACGAGGCCCGGCCGACCGAGATCTGGCTGCCCCCGGTCCCCGCCGAGCCCGTCGTGCCGGTCGCGTCCGGGGGGCGTGCGTCTCGGCGCCGCGTCCCCTGGGTCGTCCTCGCCCTGCTGCTGGTGGCGCTGCTGGCCGTCGGCGGCGCCGTCTGGCTGGGCAGCCGCGACCCGGGCGGCGACTCCCCCGCGACGGGTGCGGGCGCCGAGCCGCGCCCGCTGCTCGACCTGGCCGAGGCGTCGGCGCCCGCGCACGACGACGACAGCGTCGACATCGCCTCCGGCGAGACCACGACGTACGACGCCGCGAACCTGCTCGACGACGACCCCGGCACCGCGTGGCGGGTGCCCGGCGCCGCTGTCGGCACCGAGCTGGTGCTGCGCTTCGACTCGCCGGTCACGCTGACCACGGTGGGGCTGGTCAACGGCTACGCGAAGACGTCGGTCGCCGACGGCACCACCTACGACCTCTACGCCGGCGGACGCCGGGTCACGGCCGTCACCTGGATGCTCGGCGACGCTCCCCCGGTGCGCCACGAGCTCGAGGAGACCCGTGAGCCCCAGGTGATCGACGTCGGCGCGGTCACCACCGACACCGTGCGGCTGCGCATCGAGTCGGTCACCGAGCCCGGCTCGGGCCCGGCGGCCCGCGACACGACCGCGATCAGCGACGTGGTGCTGGAGGGGCTGACCGACCCGGTCGGCAGTGGGTAGGAGCACCCACTCCCGACCGGGTGGATGGGTGCTGCGACCGACGCGGTGGGGCGTGGACGACTCCTAGCGTGGAGGTCCACCCTCACCCACCTGGAGCAGTCATGAGCGACACCCTCCGCGACAGCACCTCCGAGACCTCCTCCGACGTCGTCGTCATCGGCGCCGGCCAGGCGGGCCTGGCCACCGCCTACCACCTGCAGCGCCGCGGGATCGACGTCGTGGTCCTCGACGCCGCCGAACGCATCGGGGACCAGTGGCGACGCCAGTGGGTCGCGCTG
>JBFGFQ010000025.1:0-20669 GCA_041579495.1 Nocardioides sp. | reverse complement strand
CGCCCGACCGACGGGCGGGGGCAGGGTGCGCGTCGTTCGGTGGGGCCGGGGTCGAGCCCCGCGATGCGGGCCGACCCGGGGGACCTCACCTACCCTGTCCTGCGTGCGTGACCAGCCCGAGCAGCAAGCCCCGCCCGTCCAGCGGCTCCGCATCCGCTACGCCAAGAGGGGGCGGCTGCGCTTCACCAGCCACCGCGACTTCTCGCGCGCCTTCGAGCGCGCGGTCTTCCGGGCCCGCGTGCCGATGGCCTACTCCTCGGGATTCAACCCGCACCCGCGCATCTCCTACGCCGGCGCGGCGCCGACCGGCTCGGCGAGCGAGGCCGAGTACCTCGAGATCGGGCTGGCCCAGGTGGTCGACCCCGCCGACATCCACGCCGAGCTCGCCGAGGCGCTGCCCACCGGCCTCGACGTGCTCGAGGTCGTCGAGTCGCCGGGCGGCTCGCTGGCCGACCGGCTCGAGGCCAGCCACTGGCGCCTCGACATCGAGGCGCTGCCCGAGGAGGCGGCCGCCGCGGTCAGCACGTTCATGGCCACCGAGTCGGTGCTCGTGGAGCGGATGATGAAGAAGGGCCTGCGCGAGTTCGACTGCCGGGCCGCGGTCGTGTCCCTGACCGGCTCGCCGCGCGAGCAGGGCGCCTCCCTCGACCTGGTGCTGCGCCACGGCGTGCCCTCGGTGCGTCCGGACGACGTGCTGCGCGGGCTGAAGGCCGTCGCCGGCCTCGAGGCCGGGCGCGCGCCGCTGCTGACCCGCCTCGCGCAGGGCCCGCTCGAGGACGACGGGAGCGTCGGCGACCCGCTGGCCACCTCGACATGACGGCCGCGGGGCCGTGGTGTGCGATACTCGCCACGGTCCCCGACCTGCGGTCGTACCCGACGAGGGCGCACTCCAGCGCCCGCCCCGACGGCACAGCTGCGGTCGTCGACCCGACGACGTTCTCGCCGGTCCTCCCCAGGGAGGGCGGCACACCAGGGAACCGGTCGTCGCCAGACCGCGACGCGGCAGGCAGGCCCGGTGACAGCGAGTCCGCCACCTCCATCCGGAGGAGAGCCCGGCGACCGCGGAAGGTGACGGTCGTGACCGTGGTGACGCACACGCGGAGGGTGCCGTCGCCACCGAAGGCTTTGCGTCGCGTCCGCACCGCGGGCGACGACGTCTGACCGTCCGGCAGCCGCTGGCGTGCCGGGCAGAGGAGCAGCACATGCCCGACGAGACCCAGGTCGGCCAGGAGCCGACCACCTCGCAGGAGTCCGCCGAGAGCGGCACCCCGGCCACCGACGCCCCCGCGCCGAAGGTCACCACCACCACGCGCACCCGCAAGAGCGCCACCGCCAAGGCCCCCGCCAAGAAGGCGCCGGCCAAGAAGTCGACGAGCCGCACCACCAAGAAGGCCGCGGCCGCCGAGGCCCCCGCCGACGAGCAGCTCGAGCTCGGCGAGGCCGCCGAGGTCGCCGAGGCCCCCGAGGCCAAGGCGCCGGCCAAGAAGGCTGCCGCGAAGAAGACGGCGGCCAAGAAGGCGCCGGCCAAGAAGGCCGCCGCCAAGAAGACCACCGCCAAGAAGGCAGCCGCGCCGGCCGAGGCCGCCGAGACTGGCGAGAGCGCAGAGGTCACCGAGACCGCCGAGGCCCCGGCCAAGCCGGTCGTCAAGCGCACCACCCGCAAGGCCACCACCAAGAAGGCCGCCGCCCCCGCCGCCGAGGCGCCCGCCGAGACCCCGGCCGAGACGCCCGCGGCAGAGCCGGCCACCAGCGCCGAGCCGGCCGCCGAGGCCGGGTCCGCCGTCGCGCCGCTGTTCCAGGCGCCCAAGGTCACCACCACGACCCGCACGCGCACCCGCAAGGCCGCTGCGCCGAAGGCCGCGGAGCCCGTGGCCGAGCCGGTGGAGCCCGACGAGACCGAGGAGGCCGACGAGACCGCCGAGGCCGCCGAGGCCGCCGCGCCCGCCACGACCAGCACCACGACCACCACGCGACGCAGCCGCTCCCGCAGCCGTGCCGGCCAGGCCGGCCAGGACGCCGAGGAGGAGACCTCGGAGCAGGCCGAGGAGAGCGCCGGGAAGCCGGCTCGCCAGCCCGCCGAGAAGCCGGCCCGGACCGCCGGCCAGGACGACGCCGAGGACTCCGACACCGAGGACTCCGACAACGACGACACCGACGACAACGACGACGAGAGCGGCGACAACGAGGGCCAGGGCTCCGGCACCGGCCGCCGCCGCCGGCGTCGTGGTGGTCGCCGTCGCCGCAAGTCCGGTGACGGCGGTGGCGACAACGGTCAGCAGGCCCAGCAGCAGGCCCAGCAGGACGGCCAGCGCGAGGGCCGCCAGGACGACGGCGGCAACCGCGCGAAGAGCCCCGAGGCCGGCGCCGACCAGGACGCCCAGGGCGAGCAGAAGGACCGCGGCGCCCAGGACGACGCGCAGGGCGGCCAGGACAAGGGCCAGGACAAGGGCCAGGACAGGAACCAGGGCAACGGGCCGGACAAGGGCCAGGGCCAGGACGGCGAGGAGGGCGGCAGCAGCAGCTCGCGCCGCCGCCGCCGCCGGCGCCGCTCGGGCGACGACGGGGGAGAGGGCGGGGACGACCCGGCCAACACCGTCACCCGCGTCCGCAGCTCGCGCACCGGCGAGGACCAGATCACCGCGGTCTCCGGCTCCACCCGCCTCGAGGCCAAGAAGCAGCGCCGCCGCGAGGGCCGTGAGGCCGGTCGCCGCCGCGCCCCGATCGCGAGCGAGGCCGAGTTCCTGGCCCGCCGCGAGGCCGTCGACCGCGTCATGGTGATCCGCCAGCGCGACGACCTGACCCAGATCGGCGTGCTCGAGGACAAGGTGCTCGTCGAGCACTACGTGGCCCGCGAGTCTCAGACCTCCCTGATCGGCAACGTCTACCTGGGCCGCGTCCAGAACGTGCTGCCCTCGATGGAGGCCGCCTTCATCGACATCGGCAAGGGCCGCAACGCGGTCCTGTACGCCGGCGAGGTCAACTGGTCGGCGCTGGGCCACAAGGAGGGCCAGCCGCGCAAGATCGAGTCGGTGCTCTCCTCGGGCCAGTCGGTGCTCGTGCAGGTCACCAAGGACCCGATCGGCCACAAGGGCGCCCGGCTGACCAGCCAGGTCAGCCTGGCCGGCCGCTTCCTGGTCTACGTGCCCGACGGCACCACCAGCGGCATCTCGCGCAAGCTGCCCGACACCGAGCGGGCCCGCCTCAAGGCGCTGCTCAAGGAGATCGTCCCGGACTCCGCCGGCGTCATCGTGCGCACCGCGGCCGAGGGCGCCAGCGAGGAGGAGCTGACCCGCGACGTCGAGCGGCTCAAGGCGCGCTGGGAGGACATCGAGAAGAAGACCAAGGGCAACGGCCCGCAGCTGCTCTACGGCGAGCCGGACCTGACCCTCAAGGTCGTGCGCGACCTGTTCACCGAGGACTTCTCGCAGCTGGTCATCGACGGCGACGACGCCTGGGAGACCGTGCAGAGCTACGTCAGCCACGTCGCCCCCGACCTCGAGGAGCGCCTGCAGCGCTTCGAGCCGGCCACCGAGGGCAAGCACGCCGGCAAGGACGTCTTCGGCGTCTACCGCCTCGACGAGCAGATCGCCAAGGGCCTGGACCGCAAGGTCTGGCTGCCCTCCGGCGGCTCGCTGGTCATCGACCGCACCGAGGCGATGACGGTCGTCGACGTCAACACCGGCAAGTTCACCGGCTCGGGGGGCAACCTCGAGGAGACCGTCACCAAGAACAACCTCGAGGCGGCCGAGGAGATCGTGCGCCAGCTGCGGCTGCGCGACATCGGCGGCATCATCGTCGTCGACTTCATCGACATGGTGCTCGAGTCGAACCGCGACCTCGTGCTGCGTCGCATGGTCGAGTGCCTGGGCCGGGACCGCACCCGCCACCAGGTCGCCGAGGTGACCTCGCTGGGCCTGGTGCAGATGACCCGCAAGCGGATCGGCACCGGGCTGCTGGAGGCCTTCAGCGAGCCCTGCCAGCACTGCCACGGCCGCGGCATCGTCACCCACGACCACCCGATCGAGCCCAAGCAGGGCGGCGACGACGAGGGTCGTCGCGGCGGCCGTCGCGGTGGCAAGGGCAAGGGCGGCGACGACGCCCAAGGCGGCGGCAACGGCGGCGGCAACGGTGGGGGCAACGCTGCCAAGGGCGGCGGCCGGGGCCGGGGCGGCTCGCAGGCCGACGACGGTTCCGCCGGTTCCTCGGGCAAGGCACCCTCGCCCAAGGACGTGGCCGCCATGGCGCGCCACGAGAACGCCGAGGCCGACCAGCAGGCCGACGACCACGCCGGCCAGCAGGACCAGCCGAAGCAGGACCGGCCGAAGCAGGGCAAGCCCGAGCGGGAGCAGCAGAAGGCCCCGGAGCAGGCCCCGGAGCCGGAGCAGGCCCCGGAGAAGGCTGCGGAGCCGGAGCAGGCCCCGGAGCAGGCCCCGGAGCCCGAGCAGCCCAAAGGAGCCGAGCCGCAGCCCGCTGAGGCGGCTCCGGAGAGCGCTGCGCAGGACGAGCAGGCGCCGGCCGCCGGCACCCGGGTCGTGACCCGCACCCGTCGCCGTGCGGCCACCCGCCCCGCGGGTCAGCCCACGACGGCGGGGGAGCCCGTGGTGATGTCGGCACCGCCGGCCGCGGCGAGCCCCGAGCCCACCGACGGCGCGGAGGCCCAGGATGCCTCCGCGGCGCCCGCGCCCAAGGTCGTGACCCGGACCCGCACCCGCGCCTCGAGCACCGCCTCGAGCACGGGGACGAGCACGGGGACGAGCACGGGGACGAGCACGGGGACGAGCACCGAGCAGACCGACGGCACCGGCGACGGCTCCGACGAGAGCGTCGCGCACGTGCCCGTCAAGAAGGGCGCTCGCAAGCGCTGAGACACCGGCGCCGGGCAGGAGCCGGGCTCACGTTTTGCTCCTGTCCGGCCCCGTCCGTAGTATTGCCCCTCGGTGCGCCTACGCGTGCCGTCTCTGCGTGGCACCCCCACTGACGAGGCATCCTCGGAGGTGGCCCGCGAGTGGGTGGGCAGCCCCAGACCGAAGACACATCCAGAGTTCGACGAAGGAGACCGCGGTGTACGCGATCGTGCGCGCTGGCGCCACCCAGCAGAAGGTTGCCGTGGGCGACGTCATCGAGATCGACAAGGTCACGACGGCCGTCGGCGAGACCCTGACGCTCCCCGTCCTCATGGCTGTCGACGGTGAGAAGGTCACGGCCAACGGCCTCGACAAGGCCGCCGTGACCGTCGAGGTCCTCGGCGCCACCAAGGGCCCCAAGATCATCATCCAGAAGTACAAGAACAAGACCGGCTACAAGAAGCGCCAGGGTCACCGCCAGAAGTACACCCAGGTCAAGGTCACCGACATCTCGCTCTGAGCCCCGGCTCGAGCCTGCTGCAGGCCCTCCCCGAACGAATCCAGGACTAAGGAACACGACATGGCACACAAGAAGGGTGCGGCGTCCACCAAGAACGGCCGCGACTCCAACTCCCAGCGCCTCGGCGTCAAGCGCTTCGGCGGCCAGCTCGTCAACGCCGGTGAGATCATCGTGCGCCAGCGTGGTACCCACTTCCACCCGGGTTCCAACGTCGGCCGTGGCGGCGACGACACCCTGTTCGCCCTCGAGGCCGGCGCCGTCGAGTTCGGCACCCGCCGGGGTCGCAAGGTCGTCAACATCGTCCCGGGCGAGTGACCTGAGGCGACCACGTCTGCGCCGGTCCTGACCGGCAGCTGTCCAGGAGGGCGCCCCCACCCGGGGCGCCCTTCGGCATTTCGGCACCACCCTGAGCGCCACCCTGAGCACCACCACCCCGAGGAGCACCACCATGGCCGTCCCCACCTTCGTGGACCGCGTCACGCTGCACGTCAGCGCCGGACGCGGCGGCAACGGTGTCGCCTCGGTGCACCGTGAGAAGTTCAAGCCGCTCGGCGGCCCCGACGGCGGCAACGGCGGGCCCGGCGGCTCGGTCATCCTGCGCGTCGACACCGACGTCACCACGCTGCTGGACTACCACCACAGCCCCAAGCGCCGCGCCGAGCACGGCGGGCACGGCGCCGGTGACCACCGCAACGGCGGCCACGGCGCCGACCTGGTGCTGCCGGTGCCCGACGGCACCGTGGTCAGCGACCCGCAGGGCAACGTGCTGGCCGACATGGTGGGCCCCGGCACCGAGCTCGTGGTCGCCCAGGGCGGCCGCGGCGGCCTCGGCAACGCCGCGCTGGCCTCCTCCAAGCGCAAGGCCCCCGGCTTCGCGCTGCTCGGCGAGCCCGGTGACGAGCTCGAGATCGTCCTCGAGCTCAAGGTGGTCGCCGACATCGGGCTGGTCGGCTTCCCCAGCGCCGGCAAGTCGAGCCTGATCGCCGCGATCTCGCGGGCGCGGCCCAAGATCGCCAACTACCCCTTCACCACCCTGGTGCCCAACCTGGGTGTGGTCACCGCCGGTGACCTGACCTTCACCGTCGCCGACGTGCCCGGCCTCATCGAGGGCGCCAGCGAGGGCCGCGGACTGGGTCACGACTTCCTGCGCCACATCGAGCGCTGCGCCGCGCTGGTGCACGTCGTCGACACCGCCTCCATCGAGCCGGGCCGCAACCCGGTCGACGACCTCGACGTCATCGAGAACGAGCTGTCGCGCTACGGCGGGCTCGAGGACCGTCCCCGCCTGGTGGCGCTGAACAAGGTCGACGTGCCCGACGGTCGCGACATCTCCGACATCACCATCGACGAGCTGCGCGAGCGGGGCCTGAAGGTGTTCCCCATCTCCGCCGCCTCGGGCGAGGGGCTGCGCCAGTTGACCTTCGCGATGGCCGAGATCGTGGCGGCGGCGCGCGCCGAGAAGGTCGTGGCCGAGGCGCAGCGCATCGTGCTGCGCCCGCCCAGCGCCGACGGCGGCGACGACTTCACCATCACGCAGACCGGCGAGGGCTGGCGGGTGCGCGGCACCAAGCCCGAGCGCTGGGTGCGCCAGACCGACTTCAGCAACGACGAGGCCGTCGGCTTCCTCGCCGACCGGTTCAACCGGCTCGGCATCGAGGACCGGCTGGTCAAGATGGGCGCCGTCGAGGGCGACACCGTGCTCATCGGCCACCCCGACAACGCCGTGGTCTTCGACTTCCAGCCCGGCATCGAGGCCGGCGCCGAGATGCTCGGTCGCCGTGGCGAGGACCAGCGCTTCGACGACTCCCGACCCGCCGCCCGCCGGCGCCGCGAGATCGACGAGGCGATGGAGGGTCGCGAGGAGAACGAGACCCGCGCCGACGTCGCCCGCCGCCTCGACACGTCCAACCCCGCCAAGCAGAAGCGCGGCGGCTCGAGCGGGCCGACGTCGTACGAGATCGGGACGCCCTCCGACCCGGACTGGGAAGAGGCGGACCCGAGCGTGGGCCAGGACCAGGAGTGACCCCGCGATGAGCCTGCGCCCCGAGGTCACCGGGGCCCGTCGCGTCGTGGTCAAGGTGGGCTCCTCGTCGCTGACGACCGCCGCCGGCGGGATCGACCCCGACCGGGTGCGCTCGCTCGTCGACGTGCTCGCCTCCGCCCGCGAGCGCGGGGCCGAGGTCGTGCTGGTGTCCTCGGGTGCGATCGCCGCCGGGCTCGCGCCGCTCGGGCTGCGTCGCCGCCCCTCGGGCCTGGCCGCCCAGCAGGCCGCCGCCTCGGTGGGCCAGGGGCTCCTGGTGCACCGCTACACCGAGGAGCTGCGCCGCCACGGCCTGATCGCCGGGCAGGTGCTGCTCACCCTCGACGACGTGACCCGTCGCTCGCACTACCGCAACGCCTCGCAGACCTTCACCCAGCTGCTCGACCTGGGGGTGCTGCCGATCGTCAACGAGAACGACACGGTCGCGACCTCCGAGATCCGCTTCGGCGACAACGACCGGCTGGCCGCGCTGGTCGCGCACCTGGTGCACGCCGACCTGCTGGTGCTGCTCTCCGACGTCGACGGGCTCTACGACGCCGACCCCCGCTCCCCGGGCAGCCGGCTGCTCGCCGACGTGCACGGCCTCGACGACCTCGACGGCGTGCGGATCGGGCGCACCGGCAGCGCCGGCCTGGGCACCGGCGGCATGGAGACCAAGGTGCAGGCCGCCCGGATCGCCACCGGCGCCGGCATCCCGGTCGTGCTGACCGGGGCCGACCGAGCGGCCGAGGCGGTCGCCGGTGAGCGGGTCGGCACCCTCTTCCACGCCACCGGCAAGCGCCGCCCCAAGCGGCTGCTGTGGCTGGCGCACGCGACCGAGCCGCTGGGCACCCTGCACCTCGACGACGGCGCGGTGCGCGCGGTCGTCGAGCGGCGCGCCTCGCTGCTGGCCGCCGGCCTCACCGGCGCCAGCGGTGCGTTCCAGGCCGGCGACCCCGTCGACCTCGCCGGCCCCGACGGCGCCCCGGTGGCCCGCGGCCTGGTCAACTTCGACGCCGACGAGGTGCCCCGGCTGGTCGGCCGCTCCAGCCACGACCTCAAGCAGGAGCTCGGGGCCGCCTACGAGCGCGAGGTCGTGCACCGCGACGACCTGGTGCTGCTCTGAGATGACCGCGCGACGCGTGGCCTGGTGGGGGCTGCTCCTGGCGAGCCTGCTGCCCGCCGTCGCCCTGACCGTGCTGCGCCTGGCGGCCTGGGAGACGGGCCCGGCGATCCGCCTCGTCTCCTTCACCCCGTACGCCGTCGTGGCCTACGCGGTCGCGCTCGTGCTGCTGCTCGTGGCGGCCCGGCGCCGGCGCCCGGCACGCCTGGGCGCGCTGCTGGTCGTCGGGGCGCTGGCGCTGCACGGCTCGTGGCTCGCCCCGCTGGTCGTCGGTCCGACCGGCACGTCGGCGGCTGCGGGCAGCCGGACCGGCAGCGGGGCGGGGGAGCGGCTGGTGGTGATGAGCAGCAACCTGCTGATGGGGCGCGCCGACACCGCGCAGGTGGTGCGCACCGCGGTCGAGGCCGACGTCGACGTGCTGGTGGTCCAGGAGGTCACCGAGGAGGCGCTGGTCGGGCTCGACCGGGCGGGGCTGGCCGAGCTGCTCCCGCACCGCATCGGCCGACCTGACGCCGGCGACCCGCCCTTCGCCGACACCGTCGGCACGATGGTCTTCTCCCGCTCCCCGCTCGAGCAGCCCGAGCGGCTGGGCACCGAGCTGCAGTCGTGGCGGGTCGAGGTCGACGACCTCACGCTGCTGGCGGTGCACCCCAACGCGCCCACCGACCCGGCCGGCTGGGTGAGCGACCTCGCGGTGCTGCGCGAGGCGGCCCGCGAGCCGGGGGTCGACCTGCTGGTCGGCGACTTCAACGCCACCCTCGACCACGCGCCGCTGCGGCGCCTGCTCGCCGAGGGCTACCGCGACGCCGTCGAGCAGTCCAACGCCGGGTGGCAGCCCACCTGGCCGGCCAACGGCCTCTTCAAGAGCCTGCCGCTGCCGCCCCTGGTCGCCATCGACCACGTCCTGGCCGGGCCGGGGCTGGCGGCGACCCGAGCCTGGTCCGTGCCGATCGAGGGCACCGACCACCGGGCCCTGCTGGTCGAGCTGCGCCGCGCCCCCTCCTCCTGAGGGGACCCACGCAGGACGTCTTCTCCGTCCTCACCAACCCCGAGCGGCATCCCGAGCTCGACGGCTCGGGGTTCGTGGTCAGCGACGAGAAGAGCGACCGGATCACCGGGACCGGGCAGGTCTTCCGGATGAACATGACCGGTGACCACATGGGCGGTGACTACCAGACCGACAACACCGTCACCGGCTACGACCCCAACCACCTGGTCGCCTGGCAGACCGCACCCGCGGGCACGCCGCCGCCGGGCTGGGAGTGGACCTGGGAGCTGAAGTCGCAGGGCTCGGACTCCTGCGAGGTCTCCCTGACCTACGACTGGAGCAAGGTGACCGACAAGGACCTGCTGTCCAAGATCACCTTTCCCCTCGTCGAGCGCTCCGCCCTCGAGTCGTCGCTGGACAACCTCGCGTCGATCGTCTCGGGCTGAGCACCGCGGGCGCGGCGCCGGCCGGGGACGGGTGCGTCCGGGCACCGGTCCGCGCCGTAGGCTGGCACCCACATGAGCACGCCCGTCTACCTCGACCACGCCGCCACGACACCCATGGTGCCGGCGGTGCTCGACGTCATGACCAGCCACCTGGCCGCCGCGGCCAACCCGAGCTCGCTGCACGCCTCCGGTCGCCGCGCCCGCCGGGTGGTCGAGGAGTCGCGCGAGACCATCGCGCGGGCCCTGGGCTGCCGGCCCGGTGAGGTCGTGCTGACCTCCGGCGGCACCGAGGCCGACAACCTCGCGGTGAAGGGCATCTACTGGGCGCGCCGGGCCGACGACCCCCGCCGGGTGCGGGTCCTGACCACGGCGGTCGAGCACCACGCCGTGCTCGACCCCCTCGACTGGCTCTCCGGGCAGACCGGTGCCGAGGTCGAGCACCTGCCGGTCGACGCCCAGGGACGTCTCGACGTCGGGGCGCTGCGCGCCAGCATCGAGCGCGACCCGGCGAGCGTCGCCCTGGTCTCGGTGATGTGGGCCAACAACGAGGTCGGCACCCGCCAACCCGTCGCCGACGTGGTCGCGGCCGCCTCGCCGCACGGCATCCCGGTGCACACCGACGCCGTCCAGGCCCTGGGTGTGCTGCCGGTCGACTTCGCCGCCTCCGGGGTCGACGCGATGACGGTGACCGGGCACAAGGTGGGCGGTCCGCACGGTGCCGGCGCGCTCGTCGTACGCCGCGAGGTCGGGGTGGTCCCGCTGGTGCACGGCGGCGGGCAGGAGCGCGACATCCGCAGCGGCACCCTCGACACCCCGGCGATAGCCGGCTTCGCCGCGGCCGTGGAGCTGGCCGTGGCCGCACAGGCCGAGCACGCGGCCCGGCTGGCGAGGCTGCGCGAGCGGCTGGTCGCCGGCGTGCTCGAGGTCGTGCCCGACGCGGTGCTCAACGGCCCCGGCCCCGACACGTGGGACGAGGACCGGCTGCCCGGCAACGTGCACCTGTCCTTCCCCGGCTGCGAGGGCGACTCGCTGCTGATGCTCCTCGACGCCCGCGGCATCGAGTGCTCCACCGGCTCGGCCTGCTCGGCCGGTGTGCCCCAGGCCTCCCACGTGCTGCTGGCGATGGGCCGCGACGACGCGGCGGCGCGCAGCTCGCTGCGCTTCTCGCTGGGCCACACCTCCACCGAGGCCGACGTCGAGGCCGTCGTCGGCGCGATCGGCGCCTGCGTCGAGCGGGCCCGCGGGGTCCGGCTCTGATGCGCGTCCTCGCCGCCATGTCGGGCGGCGTGGACTCCGCGGTCGCCGCGGCCCGCGCCGTCGAGGCCGGTCACGACGTGACCGGCATCCACCTCGCCCTGTCGCGCAACCCGGCGTCGTACCGCTCGGGGGCGCGGGGGTGCTGCACGATCGAGGACAGCAACGACGCTCGCCGCGCCGCCGACGTGATCGGCATCCCGTTCTACGTCTGGGACATGTCCGAGCGCTTCCACGAGGACGTCGTGGAGGACTTCATGGACGAGTACGCCGCCGGGCGCACCCCCAACCCGTGCCTGCGCTGCAACGAGAAGATCAAGTTCGCCGCGGTGCTCGACAAGGCGCTCGCGCTGGGCTTCGACGCGGTGGTGACCGGTCACTACGCCCAGCTGCGCACCGGCGACGACGGCCTGGTGGAGATGCACCGCGCGCTCGACCACGGCAAGGACCAGTCCTACGTGCTCGGGGTGCTCGACCAGCGCCAGCTGCGCCACTCGCTCTTCCCGCTCGGCGGCTCGACGAAGACCGACGTGCGCGCCGAGGCCGCCGAGCGCGGGCTGCTGGTGGCCGACAAGCCCGACAGCCACGACATCTGCTTCGTCGCCGACGGCGACAACGCCGGCTGGCTGCGCGAGAAGCTCGGCGACCGGGCGCCCAACCACGGCGGCGTGGTCGTCGACGACGCCACCGGCGAGGAGCTCGGGCGCCACGACGGCACCTACGGCTTCACCATCGGCCAGCGCAAGGGGCTGCGGATCGGCCGCCCGGCCCCCGACGGCAAGCCCCGCTTCGTGCTCGACATCGAGCCCGTGACCGGCACCGTGCGGGTCGGCCCGCGCGAGCGGCTGGCGGTGCACCGGCTGCGCGGCATCCGCCCGCGCTGGTGCGGCACCCGGCCCACGCGGCTCGACGGGCCCGCGGTCAGCGTGCAGCTGCGCGCCCACGGCACCGAGCTGCCGGCGCGGGTGGCGGTGCGTGACGACGACGTGATCGGCGGCGCCGAGGTCGTCGAGGTCGAGCTCGGCGAGCCGGCGTACGGCATCGCGCCGGGGCAGGCGGTCGTCGTCTACGACGGCAGCCGGGTCGTCGGCTCGGCCACCATCAGCGAGACCTGCACCGACACCCGAGGAGACACGTGAGCGTCCAGGCGACGGCGATCGGCTCGATGCCCGGGCAGGACACCAGCGGCGCCGGCTACCGCGAGGCGGTCAAGGTGGTCCTCGACTCCCTGCCCGACCTCGCGCACGTGCCGGAGGTGCCCGGGCGCGGCCCCGCCGCCGCGATGACCGGGCGCACCCTGGCGGTGCTCGAGGGCCTCGACGTCGACCTGCAGCCCGCGGGGTGGCGCCTGACCGGCTCGTCCGGCAGCCCCGGCATCGACCACCGCCGCACCCGCAGCCTGCTGGCCCAGGACCTCGACGCGCTCGAGGAGCTCGGCCAGGGCTACGCCGGCACCCTCAAGCTGCAGGTGGCAGGACCCTGGACCCTCGCCGCGACCGTCGAGAAGCCGCGCGGCGACCTCGTGCTCGGCGACCACGGCGCCCGCCGCGAGCTCGCCGAGGCGCTGGCCGAGGGGCTGGTCACGCACGTGCGCGACGTGCGCCGCCGGATGCCGTCGGCGGCCTCGCTGGTCGTCCAGCTCGACGAGCCCGCGCTGGCCTCGGTGCTGGCCGGCGCGGTGCCGACCGCGTCGGGCTTCAGCCGGCACCGCACCGTGCACCCGCCGGAGGCCTCGGCGCTGCTGGAGCGGGTTATCGGCGCCGTCGCGGCCGAGGGCGCCGAGCCGTGGGTGCACTCCTGCGCCCCCGGCACCCCGCTCGCGCTGCTGCGCGGCGCCGGGGCCCGCGGGCTGCTCGTCGACGCCGACACGCTGGGCGCCGCCGACCACGACCTGCTCGCCGAGGCGCTCGAGGCCGGGGACGCCGTGGTGCTGGGGGTGGTGCCGAGCACCGACCCCGACGGCGGGGGCGTCACCGACACCGCGCTCACCCAGCGGGTGGTGCGCTGGCTCGACATGCTCGGCCTCGACCCCGCCTCCGGCCGCCTGGGCGTCTCGCCCGCCTGCGGCCTCGCCGGGGCGTCGTACGACTGGTCGCGCCGGGCGCTGGCCCTGAGCCGGGCCGTGGCCGACAACCTGGTGAACCTGGGGTAGGCCCCCGGGCGAGTGACCCTCGAGGGTCGTCCGGGGTGCGGCCGGAGGTGCCTGAGCGGTCACTGGACCACCACGAAGCGGTGCTGGTCGGGTCGGCACCGCGCCGCCGCCTCCTGCAACCGGCGCCCCACCAGGCCGGGTGTGCGGACGTCGGCGCCCACGAACTCGACGTACTCCAGACCCACGGCGCGGAACGCCGCGTGCCGGCGGGCGTCGGCCGCGTGCCGGGCCCGGGTGCGGTGCGCCTCCCCGTCGAACTAGCCCACCAGTCCCAGCCCCGGCTCCAGCAGGTCGGGCATGCCCACGAAGGCGCCGTCGGCGTCGCGGACCACCGGGTTGCGCAGCGGCACCGGCAGCCGGCTCTCGCCCACCCAGCGCCGCAGCAGCCGGACCTCCATGGGGGAGCGGGCGTCGGTCACGCCGCGCTCGAGCGCCACCAGCACGAACCGCTTGTGGCGCACCCCGCGCCGCGGCCCCAGCCACGTGCGGAGCGCCTCGGGCGAGGAGACACGGGCGGCGAACGCCATGCTCAGCGACACCGCCGCCTCGTCGAGGCCCTCCTCCCACGCCTCGAGCCCACCGCCCGGGGCCGGCACGTGGCGCCGGACCTCGTCGAGCAGGGCGCGCTCACGCGGGACGAGTCGTACGCCGTGGCGCAGCACGACGTCGGCGGGCGCGACCAGGCCGCGCTGCACGAGCACCCCCGGTCCCGGGCGCAGTCGGTCGGTGCCGGCGAGCAGCGGCACCGGCAGTGGCGTACGGCCGTCGGGGCCGAGGCCGTCGAAGTACGCCGCGCCCCACAGCCGAAGCGCCGCCCACCCGGTCACCGCCCCGGCTGTGAGGCGGGCGGACTGCTCCAGCACCCGCTGCTCCACGCTGCTGCCGGTCACCGCGGGCACGTAGAGGCCCGGGGCGCAGCGGCGCCACCCGGGCCCGCGGGCCTGGCCCCGGGTGGGTCCCTGACGGCCCCGGGGGTCGACGGCGCGGGGCGTCACCAGGTCGCGGGGGCGAGAGGCACGGGGCGTGAAGTCGGCGGGCACCCCCTGCCCCTGCCCGCGCGGACGGACGCCCGAACCAGCCGGCGCGTGGCCTGTGGACGACGCTCCGAAGCCGGTCGACGCGACCGCACCCGAGGGTGTCCCCGGCACCGGGCAAGATGTCCTCCATGAGCGACCCCACCCCGGCCGGAGACGAGGCCCGCGAGGAGCACCGCCGGCTGGCGGAGGAGATCGGCGACGCCCGCTGGCGCTACTACGTGCTCGACAGCCCCACGATCGACGATGCCGACTTCGACGCGCGGATGCGCCGGCTCGAGGAGCTGGAGGAGGAGTTCCCCGAGCTGCGCACCCCCGACTCGCCGACCCAGCAGGTCGGGGGAGCGGTCTCGACGCTCTTCACCGCCGTCGACCACCTCGAGCCGATGCAGAGCCTCGACAACGCCTTCTCCTTCGAGGAGCTGCAGGCCTGGCACGAGCGGCTGCGCCGCGACGGCGTCGACGACCCGGCGCTGCTGTGCGAGCTGAAGGTCGACGGCCTGGCGATCAACCTGCTCTACGAGGAGGGCCGGCTGGTGCGGGCGCTGACGCGCGGCGACGGCCGCACCGGCGAGGACGTCACGCCCAACGTCAAGACCATCGACACCATCCCGCACCGGCTCACCGGCACCGACGAGTTCCCGGTGCCCGAGCTGGTCGAGGTGCGCGGCGAGGTGTTCCTGCCCGTCGCGGCCTTCGAGCGGCTCAACGAGGCGATGACCGAGGCCGGCAAGCCGGTCTTCGCCAACCCGCGCAACGCCGCGGCCGGGTCGCTGCGCCAGAAGGACCCGCGCGTCACCGCCACCCGGGCGCTCGGCATGGTCTGCCACGGCGTCGGCGCACGCCGCGGCTTCGAGCCCGTCTCGCAGTCTGAGGCCTACCGCGCCCTGCGCGCCTGGGGCCTGCCGACCAGCGATCGGGCCACGGTGCTCGCGACCCTCGCCGAGGTCGAGGAGCTGATCGCCCACCACGGCGAGCACCGCCACGACGTCGAGCACGAGATCGACGGCGTCGTGGTCAAGGTCGACGCCGTCAGCGACCAGCGCCGCCTGGGCTCGACCAGCCGGGCGCCGCGCTGGGCGATCGCCTTCAAGTACCCGCCCGAGGAGGTCAACGCCGAGCTGCTCGACATCCGCGTCAACGTCGGGCGCACCGGCCGGGTCACGCCGTACGGCGTCATGGTGCCCACCCGGGTGGCCGGCTCCACGGTCGAGAACGCCACCCTGCACAACGCCCACGAGGTGCGGCGCAAGGACGTGCGCCCCGGCGACACGGTGATCCTGCGCAAGGCCGGCGACGTCATCCCCGAGATCCTCGGCCCGGTGCTCGCGCTGCGCCCCGAGGGCCTCGAGCCCTGGGTGATGCCGACGCACTGCCCGGCCTGCGGCACCGAGCTGGCCGAGCAGAAGGAGGGCGACAAGGACCTGCGCTGCCCCAACCACGAGAAGTGCCCCGCGCAGGTGCGCGAGCGGGTCTTCCACGTGGCCGGGCGCGGCGCCTTCGACATCGAGGGCCTCGGCTACGAGGCCGCGTCGGCGCTGCTCGAGGCCGGGGTGATCGCCAACGAGGGCGACGTCTTCGCGCTCACCGAGCAGCACCTGCTGCGCACCGAGCTGTTCACCCGGGCCGCCAAGCGCACCGAGACCGAGCAGGCCACCGGGGGCCGGGTGCTCTCGGCCAACGGCCAGCGGCTGCTCGACCACCTCGACCGGGCCAAGCAGGTGCCGCTGTGGCGGGTGCTGGTCGGCCTGTCGATCCGCCACGTCGGCCCCACCGCCGCGCGGGCGCTGGCCCAGGAGTTCGGGTCCATGGAGCGCATCCGCGGGGCCAGCGAGGAGGAGCTGGCCGCCGCCGAGGGCGTCGGCCCGACCATCGCGACCGCGGTCATCGAGTGGTTCGACGTCGACTGGCACTCCCGCATCGTCGACGCCTGGGAGGCCGCCGGGGTGACGATGGCCGACGAGCGCGACGAGTCGGTGCCGCGCACCCTGGAGGGGCTGACCGTGGTGGTGACCGGGTCGCTGGTCGACTTCAGCCGCGACTCGGCCAAGGAGGCGATCTTGGCCCGCGGCGGCAAGGCGGCCGGCTCGGTGTCGAAGAAGACCGACTACGTGGTCGTGGGCGACAACGCCGGCTCCAAGGCCGACAAGGCCGAGCAGCTCGGCGTGCCGGTGCTCGACGAGGCCGGGTTCAAGGCCCTGCTCGAGCAGGGCCCCCCGGAGGCCTGAGCGGCCCCCGGGGGCGCCCGGTCGCGCGGGTGGGGGTCAGGCGGCGAGCCTGCCGCCCACGCGCAGCACCCGCTCGACGAGGTGGTCCATCGCGGCGAGGTCGTCCTTGTCGAGCTCGGACGACGCGCCGGTGACCTTGCCGACGCCGTAGGGGTTGCCGTCGGTGAACTTGACCGGGTCGGTGTAGCCCGGCGGCACGATGATCCCGCCGAGGTGCACGAACGTGGTCAGCATCGACAGCAGCGTGGTCTCCTGGCCGCCGTGCGCGGTCTGGCTGGCGGTGAAGCCGGCGTAGACCTTGTCGGCCAGGGCACCCTCCTGCCACAGCGGGCCGAGGGTGTCGATGAACGACTGCAGCTGGCTGGCCACGCTGCCGTAGCGGGTGCCGGAGCCCAGCAGGACGACGTCGGCCCAGGCCAGGTCGTCGGGCTCGGCGACCGGCCGGTCGCCGACCTCGGCGCGGTGCGCGGCCCAGCCCTCGACCGAGGACCAGACCTCCTCGGGGGCGGTCTCGGCGACGTGGCGCAGCCGCACCTCGGCGCCGGCCCTCGCCGCGGTCTCGGCGGCGCGCTCGGCGAGCGCGTGGACGGTGCCGTAGGAGGAGTAGTAGACGATCGCGAGCTTGGTCATGCGGAGACTCCCGTGAGGTCGAGGAATGGTTCATCCTTCAACTTCGACGGTAGGTCGTGACACCTCGGGGGCGCCCACCCCCGGGGGTGGGCTCAGGCGTCGAGCATCCGCAGCGCGACCGGGAAGTCGCGCAGCTCGCGGGCCAGCGCGTCCCACAAGCGGTCCACGGCCGCGGGGTCGCCGCCGCGACCGGTGACGACCTGGCCCAGCCAGTCGCGCGCCTCCGAGAGCACCGAGGCGTCGTCGCAGAGCAGGGCGCTGGCCACGGAGTCGACGACGTGCGGGGTGTGGGTGGCCAGCACCACGCGCCAGTCGTCGGGCGGCAGCGCGAGCTGGCCCAGGTCGAGGGCGGCCAGGACGTCGCCCACGATGCGGTCGGCACCGGCCTGCACCATGCGCGCCTCGGCCATGCCCGGGTGGTTGAGCGCGGGGGCGGGGCCCACGTGGCGGGGCAGGTCGCCGAGCACCTCCAGCGCGTGCGCCGGCGAGTCGGCGTACGCCGTCGCGCCGAGCGTGCGCCAGCGGCTCCCGCCCGAGAAGGCCCGCCCGCCGACCACGACGGGGGTGCCGGTGCCGCGCACCGCCTCGACCTGGCGGCGCAGGCGCGGCAGCGACGACGACAGCGACGCGCTGAGCAGCACGGCGCGGGGGCCGCGGTCGAGGATCAGCGAGACCAGCTCGTCGCGCGAGGTGGAGGCGCCGGTGTGCACGGCGTCGAGCCCGCGGGCGCGCAGCGTGGTGGTGAGCACCAGCGCCGGCATCGCGTGCCACTCGCGCTCGGCGCAGGCGACGAGCAGCAGCGGGCCGGAGCCGACGGGCAGGGTGTCGGCGAGCCGGCGCACCACGGCCTCGGAGACCGCGGTCGCCGCGTGCTCCTGCGCCACGCTCCAGTCGTTGCTGGCCCACCGCTCGCCGACACGACGCTGCGCGTCGACGACCACCTGCTCGAGGAAGGTCTCGACGTCGGTGCCGGTCTCCAGCGCCTCAGCGGCCACGGCGTGCGCAGCCGGGGTGTCGCCGGCCGACACCGCGGCCCAGTAGGCCTCGCGGTGGACGTCGTGGACCTCGCCGGCCAGGGCGCTCACGCGCGCGCCCCGGCCTCGTGGTGCAGCACCACGAGGGCGATGTCGTCGTGGGCGCGCTCGCCGAGGTGGTCGGAGACGGCCAGCGCCACGGCCTCGGCGACGGCGGCCGCGGGCATGCCGGCCACCGCGGCCAGGGTCGTCTCGAGCCGCTCCTGGCCGAAGAGGTCGCTGACCCCGCGCGCCTCGGTGACGCCGTCGGTGTAGAGCACCAGGGTGTCGCCGGGGCGCAGCGAGGTGGAGGTCTCGGGGAACTCGGCGCCGTCCATCAGGCCGAGCGCCACGCCCTGCCCCTCGAGCGCCTCGACGCCGCCGTCGGCGCGCACCACGAGGGCGTCGGGGTGCCCGGCCCCGGCCAGGGTGACGGCGAGGTCGTCGCCGTCGCGGGTCAGCCGCCCGCACACCGCGGTGGCCAGCCGCTCGCTGAACTCGTCGTCCTGGTCGGCCTCGAGCACGAGCACGCGGTTGGTCAGCGCGAGCACCGCGCCCGGCTCGCGGTGCACGAGGGAGGCGGTGCGCACCGCGTTGCGGATCCGCTTCGCGTGCACGGCCGCCTCGACGCCCTTGCCGGTGACGTCGCCGCACAGCAGCACCAGGTCGTCGGGGCGGGTCGGGTCGCGCAGCACGTCGTAGAAGTCGCCCCCGACGGCCTGGGACTCGTGGGCGACCCGCACGTGGGTGGCGATCTGCAGGCCCTCGACCTCGGGCACGCGGCCCGGGGCCAGGGAGCGGCGCAGCACGTCGGCGACGTACCTGCTCTCGGCGACCAGCAGGGTCGCGTCGAGGCCCACGCCGATGCGCTCGGTCAGGTCGGTGAGGAAGGCCTGGGACCCGGCGAAGTGGTTGCCCCGGTCGCGGCCCACGACCAGGCAGCCGAGCGTGCGGCCGCGGGCGGTCAGCGGCAGCACGGCCAGCAGCTCGACCTCGCTGAGCTCGAGGCGGGCGGCCAGGTCGTCGTCGACGACCACCGAGCGCAGCGCCTCGCGCCGCGCGGGACCGGTGCGCGGCAGCACGACCTCGGTCGCCAGGCCCGTCTCCAGGGTGTCGGCGACGTCGCGGGGCAGCGGGTCGACGAGGGGGCGGCGCACCGTGGCCGGCCGGTCGACGTGGGTGCCGCTGCACACCAGGTGGTGGGGCCCGGAGCGCACGACCACCTGCGCGACGTCGACGACGTCGTCGAGCAGCAGCTCGACGAGCGCCTCGAGCCCGCGCTCGGGGTTCTGCACCGCCGAGACGCTGCGCGAGAGGCGCAGCAGGAACTCGGCCCGGCTGACGGCCTGGGCCAGGCGTGCGCGCGGCTCGGCGGAGCGCGAGTCGGCGAGCAGACGGGCAGGACGTTCCCGCGTCGTCGCCGTCATCGAGCCTCCACTGCTGCCGTTGCCTGCCCCCCACACTAAGGAACTCGTGGTCGAAGCGCCCCTTCGCGGGCGCCGACCCACCCGGTCGGGTGGGCGGCCGGACGCCTCCTAGGATGGCGCCCATGCCCGAGATCACCCGAGACGAGGTCGCCCACCTGGCGACCCTGGCCCGGATCGACCTGTCCGACGACGAGCTCGACCACCTGGCACCCCAGCTGTCGGTCATCCTCGAGTCGGTCGCCTCGATCAGCGAGGTGGCCGGCGCCGACGTGCCGCCGACCTCGCACCCGCTGCCGCTGACCAACGTCTTCCGCGAGGACGTCGTCAGGCCCGGCCTGAGCGCCGAGGAGGCGCTCGCCGGAGCCCCGGCCTCCGAGGAGCAGCGCTTCATGGTGCCGCGGATCCTGGGGGACGAGCAGTGAGCATCGACCTGACCCGCGCCACCGCCGACGAGATGGCGCGTGCCCTGGCAGCGGGGGAGACCACCTCGGTCGAGCTCACGCAGGCCGCGCTCGACGCGATCGCCGCCGTCGACGGCCTCGTGCACGCCTACCTCCACGTCGACGCCGAGGGCGCGCTCGCGCAGGCCGCCGAGTCCGACGCCCGCCGCGCCGCCGGCACCCCCGCCTCCGCCCTCGACGGCGTGCCGATCGCGGTCAAGGACGTCCTGGCCACCACCGGGCTGCCCACCACCTGCGGCTCGAAGATCCTCGAGGGCTGGCTGCCGCCGTACGACGCGACCGTGGTCGCGCGCCTCAAGGCCGCCGGCCTGCCGATCCTGGGCAAGACCAACATGGACGAGTTCGCGATGGGCTCCTCCACCGAGCACTCCGCCTACGGCCCCACGCACAACCCCTGGGACCTCGACCGGATCCCCGGCGGCTCGGGCGGCGGCTCGGCCGCCGCGGTCGCCGCCTTCGAGGCGCCCCTCGCCATCGGCACGGACACCGGCGGCTCGATCCGCCAGCCGGGCGCCGTCACCGGCACGGT
>JBFGFQ010000024.1:0-21334 GCA_041579495.1 Nocardioides sp. | reverse complement strand
TCGTCGGCCACGCTCGCGAAGCGCTTGCCCAGCGTGGTGGCCTGCGCGGCCACGTTGTGCGAGCGCCCGGCCATCACCGTGGTCTCGTGCTCGGCGGCCAGCCGGCCCAGGCGGGCCAGGGTCGCCACGGCACGGTCGCGCAGCAGCTCGAGCGACTGCTTGACCTGCAGCTGCTCGACGTTCTCGGTCAGGTCGCGGCTGGTCATCCCCTTGTGGATGTGCTCGTGACCGGCCAGCGCCGAGAACTCCTCGATGCGCGCCTTGACGTCGTGGCGGGTGACCCGCTCGCGCGCGGCGATCGAGCCCAGGTCGACGGCGTCGGCGCCCTGGGCGACCACCCGCTCGTACGCCTCGACGACGCCCTCGGGCACCGCGATGCCGAGGTCGCGCTGGGCCTTGAGCACCGCCACCCACAGCTCGCGCTCGAGCACGATCTTGTGCTCGGGCGACCAGATCTGGGCCAGGTCGGCGGCGGCGTAGCGGGTGGCGAGGACGTTCGGGACGGTCACGGGCGTCATTCTCACCGATGCGCCGCGCCGGCTCCCACTCGCGGGTCGTGTGCCGGGTCGTGTGCCGGGTCGTGTGCTGGGTCGTGTGCTGGGTCGTGTGCTGGGTCGTGTGCTGGGTCGTGTGCCTGGGGACGCGCCTCGGCGCGGCCAGGACCCACGACCCGGACCACGAGCCGGACCACGACCCGGACCACGACCCGACGCAGGGCCCGGAGGGGGAGGGTCAGCGCTGGTCGGCGGCCTTCAGCGCGATGTCGGTGCGGTGCTGCGCACCGTCGAACGAGATCGCGTCGACCCCGTCGTACGCCGCAGCGCGGGCGTGGGTGAGCGAGTCGCCGGTCGCGACCACGGCCAGCACCCGCCCACCGGCGGTCACCACCCGGCCCTCGCCGTCCAGCGCGGTGCCGGCGTGGACGACGTGCACGCCGGGCAGAGCCTCGGCGGCGTCGAGCCCGGTGATGACGTCGCCCTTGGACGAGGACTCGGGGTAGCCGGCGCTGGCCAGCACCACGCCGACGGCCGCGCCGGGGCGCCACCGCGGGGCCGGGACCTCGGCCAGGGTGCCGGTGGCGGAGCCCAGGAGCAGCGGCGAGAGCGGGGAGTCGAGCAGCGCGAGCAGCGGCTGGGTCTCGGGGTCGCCGAAACGGGCGTTGAACTCCACGACCCGCACGCCGCGCGAGGTGAGCGCGAGGCCGGCGTACAGCAGCCCGGTGAAGGGGGTGCCGCGCCTCGCCATCTCCTCGACCGTGGGCCGCAGCACGGTGGCGAGCACCTCGTCGACGAGGCCCTCCGGCGCCCACGGCAGGGGCGTGTAGGCGCCCATGCCACCGGTGTTGGGGCCCTCGTCGCCGTCCCGGATGCGCTTGAAGTCCTGGGCGGGCTGCAGGGGGTGCACGACCGCGCCCTGCTCCTCGTCCCAGCCGCAGATCGCGAAGAGCGAGACCTCGGGGCCGTCGAGGTACTCCTCGACCAGCACCCGCTCGCAGCCGGCGGCATGGGCGAGCGCCTCGTCGCGGTCGGAGGTCACCACGACGCCCTTGCCGGCGGCGAGGCCGTCGTCCTTGACGACGTACGGCGCACCGTGGGCGTCGAGGGCGGCGGCGACCTCCTCGGCGGTGGTGCAGCTGGTGGCCGCGGCGGTCGGGACGCCGGCGGCGGCCATCACGTCCTTGGCGAACGCCTTGGACCCCTCCAGCTGCGCGGCCGCGCCCGAGGGTCCGAAGACGGCGATGCCGCGCCCGCGCACGACGTCGGCGACGCCCGCGACCAGCGGGGCCTCCGGGCCCACCACGACCAGGTCGGCGCCCAGGCGCTCGGCGAGGTCGGCGACGGCGGCACCGTCCATCGGGTCGACGTCGTGGAGCTCGGCGACCGCCGCGACCCCCGGGTTGCCGGGCGCGCAGTGCACCGCCGCGACCCCGGCGTCGTGGGCCAGGGCCCGCGACAGCGCGTGCTCTCGGCCACCGGTGCCGATCACGAGGACGGTCAGGGGGCCGGTCGGCGCAGCCGTGGAGGGCGGGGTGCTCACGGGCCCTGATGCTCTCAGATCAGCGGGTGCACGACCACGGTGGCCTCACGGTCCGGACCGACGCCGACCGCGGAGATCCGGGCGCCCGACATCTTCTCCACCGCCCGCACGTAGTCCTGCGCGGCCTGCGGCAGGTCCTCCATGGTGCGCGCCCCGCTGATGTCCTCGCTCCAGCCCGGCAGGTGCTCGAAGATCGGCTTCGCGTGGTGGAAGTCGGTCTGGTTGACCGGCATCTCGTCGTGGCGGGTGCCGTTGACGTCGTAGGCCACGCAGACCGGGATCGTGTCGAGACCGGTGAGCACGTCGAGCTTGGTGAGCACGAAGTCGGTCACGCCGTTGACCCGGGCGGCGTACCGCGCGATCACGGCGTCGTACCAGCCGCAGCGGCGCTGGCGCCCGGTCGTGGTGCCGAACTCGGCGCCCACGCTGGCCAGGTGCGCGCCGTTCTCGTCGAACAGCTCGGTGGGGAAGGGGCCCTCGCCGACGCGGGTCGTGTAGGCCTTGACGATGCCGATGACCTGGTCCATCCGCATCGGCGGGATGCCCGAGCCGGTGCAGGCGCCGCCGGCGGTCGCCGACGACGACGTCACGAACGGGTAGGTGCCGTGGTCGACGTCGAGCAGGGTGGCCTGGCCGGCCTCGAGCAGCACCGTCTCGCCCCGGTCGAGCGCCTGGTTGAGCAGCAGCCCGGTGTCGGCGACCATCGGTCGCAGCCGGTCGGCGTACTGCAGCAGCTCCTCGAGGGTCTCCTCGACCGAGGGGGCGCGCCGGTTGTAGATCTTGGTGAGCACCTGGCCCTTGAGCTCGAGGGCGCCCTCGATCTTCTGGCGCAGGATCTTCTCGTCGAAGATGTCCTGGACCCGGATGCCGATGCGGTTCATCTTGTCGGCGTACGTCGGGCCGATGCCGCGCCCGGTGGTGCCCAGGCGGCGCGAGCCGAGGAACCGCTCGGTGACCTTGTCGACGGTGCGGTTGTAGTCGGCGATGACGTGGGCGCTGGCGCTGACGACCAGCTTGCTGGTGTCGACCCCGCGCGCCTCGAGACCCTCGATCTCCTGGAACAGCACGTTGAGGTCGACGACCACCCCGTTGCCGATGACGGGCGTGCAGCCCGGGGTGAGGATGCCGCTGGGCAGCAGGTGCAGGGCGTACTTCTGGTCCCCGATGACGACGGTGTGGCCGGCGTTGTTGCCGCCGTTGAACTTCACGACGTAGTCGACACGGGACCCGAGGAGGTCGGTGGCCTTCCCCTTGCCCTCGTCGCCCCACTGGGCGCCGATGATGGCGATCGCGGGCATCTGCTCGCTCACTCTCGGTGGAAATCGAAGAACCCCGGCACAAGCGCACCGGGGCCTCTTGCGGCGCCACGCTACCAAAACGCCTCCCCCTCCGCCCTTTCGCCGTGGTCGGCCCCGGGTGCCGGATAGGGTCACCGGCGATGGAACCCCTGCTCGTCATCAAGAACAGCGACGCGGGCACCGCCGACGAGGAGACGCTCGAGCGGGGCCTCGCGGTCCTGCGCGCCCGCACCTCCGTCGAGGTGGCCGGCACGTCGAACCCCGGCGAGCTCAACGGCGTCCTGCACCGGGCGGGTTCGCGACGCATCGTGGTCGCCGGCGGCGACGGCAGCCTGCACGCGGTCGTCTCCGCGCTGCACCGGCGCAACGAGCTCGCCGAGCGGACCCTGGCCCTGCTGCCGCTGGGCACCGGCAACGACTTCGCCCGCGGCAACGACATCCCCCTCGACATCGAGGAGGCGGCCCGCCTGGTCCTCTCGGGGGAGCCGCGACCGGTCGACCTGGTCGTCGACGAGGTCGGCGAGGTCGTCGTCAACAGCGTCCACGTCGGCGCCGGCGCCCAGGCCAGCCGCCGCGGCGCCCGCTGGAAGGAGCGGCTGGGCTCGGTCGGCGTCAGCGGGCTGAACCTCGGCAAGCTCGGCTACCCCGTGGGGGCCGCGCTCGCCGCGTTCCGCCCGCCGTACGTGCGCCTGCACGTCGAGGTCGACGGGCAGAGCGTCGTCGGCTTCGACCAGCCGGTGCTGATGGTCGCGGTCGGCAACGGCTCCAGCGTGGGCGGCGGCACCGACCTGGTGCCCGACGCCGACACCGAGGACCGCCGCCTCGACGTGATGATCTCGCGCTCGGTCGGCCCGCTGGCCCGCTTCGGGTACGTCGCCGGGCTGGTGCGCGGGCGCCACCCGGAGCGCGACGACGTGATCTCGCTGCGCGGCACCGAGGTGTCGGTCTCGGGCGAGGAGTTCTGGTGCGCGGCCGACGGGGAGATCTACGGCCCCGAGCGGCGACGCACCTGGCGCCTGGAGCCGGCGGCCTACGCGATGGTGCTGCCGCGCCGTCGGCCCTGAACCCGGCCCTGGACCCGCGGAGAGGGACTAGAGCCAGCCGCGACGCGCGGCCTCGACGCCCGCCTGGAAGCGCGAGTCGGCGCCGAGCTCGGTCATCAGCTCGGCCACCCGCCGCCGCACCGTGCGCAGGCTGACCCCGAGCCGGCGCGCGATCTGCTCGTCCTGGGCGCCCGTGGCGAGCTGCTCGAGCAGGAACTGGCGCCCGTCGGGACGGGTGTCGCGCGCCCCGTCGAGGTCGAGCGGGACGGCGCGGTCCCACATCGACTCGAACCACAGGGTCATCGCCTCGACCCAGCCCCGCTGGCGCACCAGGCTGCGCGGCTCGTCCATGAAGCCGAGCGGCTCGGGCAGGATCACGTGCGTGGTGCCGATGACGATCATCCGCGTGGGCAGGTCGGGCAGCAGCCGGATCTGCTCGCCGACCTCGGCGCGCCGGCGCAGGGTGTCGGGCGCCTCGCTGAGGGCACGCACGGGGTAGATCGCCCGCGACTGGCGCCCGCTGCGGATCGCCTCGCCGACCAGGTCGGCCATCGCGTCCTCGCGTGGCTTGCGGAACTGGTCGGGGCGCAGCCAGAGCAGGTCGCCGCGGCTCTCGCGGATCAGCGCGGTCAGCAGCTCGACCGGCTGGCCGCCCGTGGAGATCTCGCCGTCGACGGGCTCGGCGTCGAGGACGTCGATCGGACCGGGCCGCGCGTTGCTGCCGCTCAGGTAGGGGATCGCCTCGGCCACCGCGTTGAGCCGGGCGTGCGCGGCGGCCGCCGACTCGGCGGTGGCCGCGACCATCCGCCCCACGACCTCGGCGGGCGCGGCGACGAAGAGCCGCGAGTCCTCGAGGGTGACGATGCCGCGCTCGCGCAGCGGGGCGAGGTCGCGCAGCAGCTCCTCAGGGGTCTGCAGCAGCGAGGCGGCGACCCAGGCCAGCTCGCGACCCGACTGCGGCAGCACCCGGTGGTAGGCGCGGTCGGCGTTGCGGGAGAAGCCGAGCGCACTGATCACCGAGGGGTAGCTCGAGCGCACCATCAGCCCACTGTAGTGGCAACTTGCTGCCAGCGACAGGTCTGCCGCGACTGGCAGGCAGAGGTCAGGAGAGGATCGGCCCGCGGTGCCCCGCCGTCCTCGGCCGGGGTGAGGAGACGCGCGACATCGGGGGATGACGTTGCTCCGACCACCGCACCAGGAGGCGCCGGGGCTGCCACAGGGGACGGCCTCGGCGTCCTCTCCCCCTGTCTCACCTGCGTCGGCGCCGAGGGGCTCCGGTAGCGTTGCCGCGGCCAGAGCGCACCACCCAGCACCCCACGACGCAGGAGCTCCCCACCCCATGGCACGAGGCGGCGACGCACGCGGTACCGACCGGCCCGACCCCACCGACTGGGTCACCCGGGCCGCCGACGACGCGATCCGGCACGCCGGCGGGGAGGACGCGGTGCGCGCCGATGGCCGCACCATCACCTGCGCCTCCGGCGCCAGCCCCTCGGGCCCCGTGCACCTGGGCAACCTGCGCGAGTTCCTGACCGTGCACTTCGTCGCCGAGGAGATCCGCCGCCGCGGGCTGCCGGTGCGCCACCTGCACAGCTGGGACGACTACGACCGCTTCCGCAAGGTGCCCGCCGGCGTCGACCCGTCGTGGGCCGACCACATCGGGCGGCCGCTCTCGGCGGTGCCCGACCCGTGGGAGTGCCACACCTCGTGGGCCGAGCACTTCAAGGAGCCGCTGGTCGCGTCCCTGCGCGCGATGGGCGTGGAGATGGAGGAGGTCTCGCAGACCGAGGCCTACCGGCGCGGCGACTACGTCGAGCAGGTGCTGCAGGCGGTGGCGCACCGCGACCGCATCGAGACGATCCTGGGCCGCTACCGCACCAAGGCCGCGCCGGTCGCCGAGTCCGAGCAGGAGGCCGCCGCCCTCGCCGACTCGGTGCTCGAGGACGACGAGGCGACCGGTGCCGGCGACGGCAACGGGGCCGGCGACCTCGCGCGGTTCCCCTACAAGCCCTACTGCCGCGAGTGCGGTCGCGACACCACCACCGCGACGGCGTACGACGACGAGGGCGCCGACCTCGCCTACACCTGCACCTCGTGCGGCTTCGAGGGCGTCACCAACCTGCGCACCGACCACGAGGGCAAGCTGGTCTGGAAGGTCGACTGGCCGATGCGCTGGTCGGTCGAGGGTGTCGACTTCGAGCCGGGCGGCGTCGACCACGCCAGCCCGGGGTCGTCGTACACCGTGGGCAAGGAGGTCGTGAAGGCCGTGTACGGCGCCCGCGCGCCGTCGTTCGTCGGCTACTCGTTCGTGGGTGCCGGCGGCCAGGTGAAGATGTCGTCCTCGCGCGGTGGCGTGCCGACCGCGGCCGACGCGCTGAAGATCCTCGAGGCGCCGGTGCTGCGCTGGCTCTACGTGCGCCGCCAGCCCAAGCAGGCCTTCAACGTCGACTTCGGCCCCGAGGTCGTGCGCCTCTACGACGAGTGGGACTCCCTGACCCGCAAGGCCGCCGACCCGGCCAAGCGCGACGCGCAGGTGCTGGCCTTCGAGCGCGCCTCCGCGACCGCGGCCGCCGGCACGCTGCCCACCCCGCCGGTCGTGGTGCCGTTCCGGCTGCTGTCGTCGGTGGCCGACGTGACCGCCGGCAGCGCCGAGCTGGTCAGCCGCATCGTCGGCGACGTCGGCCACGAGCACGCCACGGTGGCCGACCTCGAGCCGCGGCTGAGCCGCGCGATGACCTGGATGTCGGAGTACGTGCCGGAGTCCGAGCGCACCACGGTGCGCTCCGGGCCCGACACCGCGCGCCTCGCCGCGCTCGACGAGGACGAGGAGCTGTGGCTGCGCCACCTGCTCGACCGGCTGCCCGACCGCCTCGAGCTCGACGAGACCACCGCACTGATCTACGGCGTGCCCAAGCTCGCCCGCGGGCTGGGTCTCGACGACGCGCCCACCGACGAGGTGAAGGCCGACCAGAAGGCGTTCTTCAAGCTGCTCTACGAGCTGCTCGTCGACGCCGAGCGCGGCCCGCGGCTGCCCACCCTGTTCCTCGCCCTCGGCGCGGAGAAGGTGCGCAGCCTCCTGACGCCCGCCCCCTCGGCCCCCTGACGACGAACGCCGAGCCGGCTCGTTGCGACGAGCCGGCTCGGCGTTGCGGGGAGGTGCTCAGGCGTCCTTGACGAGCTCGTCGTACGCCGTGGGGCTGGAGTCGCGCAGGAAGTCGCGGCAGCGCTCCCACTCGTCGGTCTCGCTGATGCTGCGCGCGGCCAGCGCGAGCAGCGCCAGGCACATCAGGAAGCCGCGGTTGGGCTCGTGCTCCCACGGGACCGGGCCGTGGCCCTTCCAGCCGTTGCGGCGCAGCATGTCGAGGCTGCGGTGGTAGCCGACGCGGGCGTAGGCGTAGACGGTGATCGCGTCCTCCTGCGCCTCCGCGGCGGCCCCGGCCAGCGCGGCCCAGGCGAACGGCGACGCCGGGTGGGTGCGCGCCACGTCGTGGCGGTCGGCACCCGAGGCGAGCAGCGCCTGCGCGGGGTCCTCGGGGAGGTGGGTGGGCGGCGGTCCGGCCATGAGGTCCTGTCCGATGTTCATCCCGCCATCGTGCCACCCACCTCCGAAGGGGCCTCAGCCCAGGGCGCGGCCCGCCGAGCGCAGGTTCTCGCAGGCCTCGACCACGCGGGCGGCCATGCCGGCCTCGGCGGCCTTGCCCCACGAGCGCGGGTCGTACTGCTTCTTGTTGCCGACCTCGCCGTCGACCTTCAGCACGCCGTCGTAGTTGCGCAGCACGTGCTCGGCGACCGGGCGGGTGAAGGCGTACTGGGTGTCGGTGTCGACGTTCATCTTCACCACGCCGTAGTCGACGGCCTCGGCGATCTCCTCGGCGCTGGAGCCGGAGCCGCCGTGGAAGACCAGGTGGAAGGGCTTGGAGCCGGGCTCGAGACCGAACTCGCCGACCACGGCCTCCTGGGCGTCCTTGAGGACGCTCGGGCGCAGCTTGACGTTGCCCGGCTTGTAGACGCCGTGCACGTTGCCGAAGGTCAGCGCGGTCATGTAGTAGCCGCGCTCGCCGTGGCCCAGCGCCTTGGCGGTGGCGATGGCGTCCTCGCGGGTGGAGTAGAGCTTGTCATTGATCGCGTTCTCGACGCCGTCCTCCTCGCCACCGACCACACCGACCTCGATCTCGAGGATGATCTTGGCCTCGATGCACCGCTCCAGCAGCTCGGCGGCGATCGAGAGGTTCTCCTCCAGCGGCACCGCGGACCCGTCCCACATGTGCGACTGGAAGAGCGGGGCCTCGCCGCGCTGCACGCGCTCGCGCGAGATCTCCAGCAGCGGGCGCACGAAGCCGTCGAGCTTGTCCTGCGGGCAGTGGTCGGTGTGCAGCGCGATGTTGACCGGGTAGTTCTTGGCGACCTCGGCGGCGTACGCCGCGAAGGCGACCGAGCCGGTGACCATGTCCTTGACGCTGGGGCCCGAGAGGTACTCCGCACCGCCGGTGGAGACCTGGATGATGCCGTCGGAGCCGGCGTCGGCGAAGCCCTTGAGCGCGGCGTTGAGCGTCTGCGACGACGACACGTTGATGGCGGGGAAGGCGTAGCCGCCGGCCTTGGCGGCGTCGAGCATCTCGGCGTACTTCTCGGGCGTTGCGATCGGCACTGCGGGCTCCTGTGTCACGGGCGTGGATGGGCGGGGCCAGCCTAGTGGAGGCCGGCCGCGGGCGCCCCGGGCCGCCGCGCACGCCGCCCGGGGGTGGTCCGCTGCGGCGTACGCTGCGGCGATGGAGCGTCGTACGTCGCTGGACAGCAGCACCCGCACGAGCCGCCTGCCTCTCGGGGCCGAGCAGGCGTGGCGGGTGGTGGCGGCCGCGCGCGGCCGGCCGCAGTGGTACGTCGACGCCGCGCCCTTCGTGTTCCGCGGCGCCGTCGACCGGCTCGCCCTCGGCCGGGGCCGGCGCTGGCCGGTGCCCGAGCGGGCGGTGCTGGAGCCCGGCGACACGGCCGGGTTCTGGCGGGTCCTGGAGGCCGGGGGGTGCGCCGGCGGCCACCGGCTGGTGCTCGAGGCCGCGGTGCGCGCTCCCGGCCGGGTGCTGCTGCGCACCGACGTCGACCCCGACGGCGACGACGCGTGCCGGGTCGCCCAGACCGTCTCCTTCACCCCCGACGGGCTGCTCGGGCACGCCTACCTGCTCACCGACCTGCCCGCACGGGAGGCGCTCCTCGAGCTGGTGCACCGCAGGGTCCTGCGCGACCTCGCGCGCGTCACCGCCTGACCGGTGCCGGCGTCATGACAACCGATCGGCCACGAGATCCGTAGACAGGGCATGGACGAGCACACCAGCAACGAGCGCGACCTCTCCCGCCGCTTCGACGCCTCCTTCGGCGAGGGGCCGCCGATGGGCACGGTCGACGAGGTCGTCGCCGCCGGGCGCGGCGCGCTGCGCCGGCGCCGGGCCGCGACCTGGGGCGGCGCGCTGGCGGTGCTGGCCGTCGTCGGCCTCGGCGCGGCCGTGACCCAGGCCGGCCCCGGGGGCGACGGCGCCGACCTGGTCGCCGACGGGCCCTCCGCCTCCGCCTCGGCCTCCGACCCGCCGAGCCAGGAGTCGAGCACCCCGCCGACGTACTCGACCGACGTCCCCGCGTCGTGGGGCGAGCGCCAGCTGGCCGGCTACGTCGACGGTGAGGTCGTGGTGCGCGAGGGACTGACGGTCACCGAGGTGGCCGAGGACCCGCTGGCCCTCGAGCCCGCCGTCTCCTCGACCGCGCTCGCGCTCGAGGAGGGCGACGGCCGGCGCTCGTGGCGCTACCTGCTGTGGACCGACGGCGAGCGTCCCCGCTTCGCGCAGGAGAGCTCCACCGTGCCGGCGTGGTCCTTCGAGGAGTGGCTGGAGGCCTACGGCACCGACACCGTCGAGGCGATCGGGCGCGACCTGGTGCACTTCGGTGTCGGCGAGACGCTCGAGGCGGGCGCGGGCACCACGATCCTCGAGCAGCGTCCCGACCCCGACCTGCCCGCCCCGTTCGCACCCGCGTCCGCACGCACGGCGGTGGCCCAGGTCGAGCGCGACGGGGTCACCTGGTTCGTGCTCGCGCGCGAGCTCGAGGGCGAGCGGGACTACGTCGCGACCCCCCGCTCGGAGCGGACCGGCGACGACCTCGACTCCTTCCTCGAGCTGGCCACCGAGCGCTACGCCGACCAGGGCGGCACGGGCATGCGGTGACGCGCGACAGCGAGTTCAGCGACTTCGTGGCCGCCCGGCGCACCCACCTGCGCCGGGTGGCCTACGCGTGCTGCGGCGACTGGCACCGCGCCGAGGACCTGGTGCAGACGTCGCTGGTCAAGCTGTACGTCGCCTGGCCGCGGCTGCACCGCGACGGGCGCGAGGAGGCCTACGCGCGCCGCATCATCGTGCGCGCCGACGTCGACGAGCGCCGGCGCCCGTGGCGGCGCGAGGTGCCCTCGTCACAGGCCGGTGAGACCCTGCGCGGCGCCGACGACGCCGCCGGCCCCTCCACACCCGGGCTGGAGGAGCGCAGCGAGCTCTTCGCGGCGGTGCAGGCGCTGCCGGTGCAGCAGCGCAAGGTGGTCGTGCTGCGGCACTGGCTCGGGCTCTCGGTCGCCGAGACCGCGGCCGAGCTCGGCATCTCCGAGGGCACCGTCAAGAGCCACTCCTCGCGCGGCCTGGCCGCCCTCCAGCGCACCCTGACCTCCTCGGAGTGACCGAGCCGGCGCCAGTTCCCCCGCGAGCCGGCGCCAGTTCCTCCGCGAGCCGTCGCCAGTTCCCGGCACACGAGGGAGCGTGGCGGAAGTAGCGACGGGTCGGCGGGGAAGTAGCGCCGGGTCGGCGGGGAAGTAGCGACGGGTCGGGGGCCGGGGACGAGGCCTGCGTCACCTCTGGGGCAAAGCCCCGTTGGTAGGGCAGACCACCTTCGCCTGTTGCTTGGAGATCGACGATGACCCGCCGACCCCGCCCCGTCCCCCACCGCAGCCCGGCCCGCCGCCGGGTCGCCGGCCTCGCGACGCTCGCCGCGCTGGCCGTGACCGCGCCGATGGCCGCGACCGTCGGTGCCACCGGCGCCGCCGCCAGCACCGCTGCACCCAGCGTCTTCGCGCCCCAGCTCGTCACGGTCGAGACCCCCGACCGCTCCGACCGCACCCGCCTGCAGAAGCTCGGGCTCGACCTGACCGAGCACGCCGGCCACGACTACGTCGAGGTGCTGCTGCACACCGCCGACGACCGCGACGTGCTGCGCGAGCACGGCTTCAGCTACGACGTCCGCATCGCCAACCTCGTCGAGCGCGGGGTCGAGATCGCCGAGCTCAACGAGGCGTACGCCGCCTCCGTCGACGCCTCGCCGCTGCCCTCGGGCCGCGACACCTACCGCACCCTGGCCGACTACGAGGCCGACATGACCGCCCTGGCCGCCGACTTCCCCGGCCACGTGCGGATGTTCGACCTGGCCAACCCGACCCTCGACGGCAACATCGTCAAGGCCGTCGAGATCGGCGCCGACGTCGACAAGGCGGCCTCCGGCAAGCCCACCTTCCTGCTGATGGGCCTGCACCACGCCCGCGAGTGGCCCTCCGGCGAGCTGGCGATGGAGTTCGCGATCGACCTCGCCAAGAGCTTCGGCAAGGACGAGCAGATCACCCGGCTGCTGAAGAAGGCACGGGTCCTGGTCGTGCCGGTCGTCAACCCCGACGGCTTCGACCTGTCGCGCACCGACGGCGAGTACGTCGACCTGCGCGCGCTCAACGACACCGGCGCCGACCCGCTGGGCGGCTCCACCGCCATCCTGGCCACCCCCGGCCAGGCCTACAAGCGCAAGAACTGCCGGGTCGTCGACGGCCAGGACATCCCCGACGGCTCCTGCCGCGCGACGCTGGCCAGCCCCGGCGGCTTCGCGCTCGGCGTCGACCTCAACCGCAACTACGGCGGCTTCTGGGGCGGGCCCGGCGCGGCCGGCCCGGTCCCGCCGGTCGGCGAGGTCGAGGCCGGCGTCGCCGACCCGACGTACCGCGGCGCCTCGGCGTTCTCCGAGCCCGAGACCCAGAACGTGCAGACCCTGGTGCGCGAGCGCCAGGTCACGATGATGATCTCGAACCACACCTTCTCCAACCTGATCCTGCGCCCCAACGGCGTCGCGCCGACCACCATCGGCCCCGACGGCAACCCGGTCGGCAACGCACCCGACGAGAAGGGCCTCAAGGCGCTCGGCGCCCGGATGGCGGAGCAGAACGGCTACGTCAACCAGAACAGCTGGCAGCTCTACGACACCACCGGCACCACCGAGGACTGGTCGTACAACGCGACCGGTGGCTACGGCTACACCTTCGAGATCGGCGCCCACGAGTTCCACCCGCCGTTCCCCGAGGTCGTCGACGAGTACCTCGGCGCCGGCGAGCACGAGGGCCTCGGCAACCGGGCGGCGTACCTGCTGGCCCTCGAGCACGCGGTCGACACCAGCAAGCACGGCGTGCTCAAGGGCCGGGCCCCCAAGGGCACGACGCTGCGCCTGCGCAAGGACTTCGAGTCCCCGACGTGGGAGAGCTCGTTCGAGGACTTCCTGGACTCCACGATCACCGTGGGCAGGAAGGGCCGCTTCTCGTGGGTGGTCAACCCCTCCACGCGCCCGCTGCAGCAGTCGCGCGAGATCGCGAAGCTCGACGACGAGCCGTTCGCCGGTGAGACCTTCGAGGGCGGCCCGACCGAGCCGGTCGTCGGCTCCGTCGACCACGAGTACGTGGCGACCAAGTCCTCCGACGTGCTGCGCATCAACCTCGACTGGCCGACCCCCGACGACTTCGACCTCGAGGTCTACCGCAAGGACGCCTCCGGCGAGCTCGTCGAGGTCGGCTCCTCGGGCAACGCCCCGGGCGCCAAGGAGGAGGTGCAGGTCCCGGACGCCGCGGCCGGCACCTACGTCATCCGGGTGGTCAACTTCGCCTCGGTGAGCCCGACGTACACCGTCGAGGTCGGCCAGTACGCCGCGACCACCACCATGACCGGGGGCGGGCGCGAGTCGTACACGCTCAGCTGCGAGAAGGGCGGCAAGACCCTCGCCTCGAAGAAGGTCTTCATCGACCGCGGCCAGGTCCGGCGCTTCAACCTCAAGCGCGCCTGCCGCTGAGTCGAGGACAGCCCGACAGCAGCACAGCACGACAGCAGCACCCCTGAGCCGGCTCCCGCGCACCGCGGGGGCCGGCTCAGCCGCGCCAGGCCCGCTCGTCGCCCAGGTCGGCGTGGTCGCGCACCCAGGCGTGCATGGCGATCGCGGCGGCGGCCGAGGCGTTGATCGATCGGGTCGAGCCGAACTGCGCGATCGAGAACGTCGCGTCGCAGGCCTCCCGGGCGCCCTCCGAGAGCCCCGGGCCCTCCTGGCCCAGCAGGAAGCAGACCCGCCGCGGCACCGGGCCCGCCTCCAGCGGCCGCGAGCCGGGCAGGTTGTCGATGCCGTGCAGCTCGACCGGCCCCCCGGGCAGCGCGTGCAGGTACGCCGCCAGCGCCGGCACGTCCTCGTGGTGGCGCAGGTGCTGGTAGCGGTCGGTGACCATCGCCCCGCGACGGTTCCAGCGCCGGTTGCCCACGATGTGCACCTCGGCGGCCAGGAAGGCGTTGGCGCTGCGCACGACCGTGCCGATGTTGAAGTCGTGCTGCCAGTTCTCGATCGCCACGTGGAAGTCGTGGCGGCGGGTGTCGAGGTCGGCGCGGATCGCCTCGAGGCTCCAGTAGCGGTAGCGGTCGACCACGTTGCGCCGGTCACCGCCCGCGAGCAGCTCGGCGTCGTACTGCTCCCCGGAGGGCCAGGGACCCTCCCACGGACCGACCCCGACCTCGGCCGGGCCGTGCGGCATCGGGTCGTACGGCGCGCGGCGGGCCTCCGCGGGCAGGTCGGGGCCGCCGGGAGGGGAGCTCTGCTCGGACACGCCCGCAGGGTAGTCGGCGCCGCCCGCTAGGCTCACGTCCGTGCTGGGAATCGAGCCGCTCCTGTTCGGCATCGACTGGCTCCAGCTGGAGTGGTGGCTGGGCCACTTCGGGCAGACGCTCTTCTGGATCGCCCTCGGTGTCGTCTTCATCGAGTGCGGCCTGCTGTTCCCGTTCCTGCCCGGCGACACCCTGCTCTTCAGCCTCGGGCTCTTCATCGCCACCGGTCAGATCGACCTGTTCCCGGGCGGCGTCCTCACCGAGCTGACGATCGCCATGGTGCTGCTGGTCGTGGCCGCCTTCGGCGGCAACGTCGTGGGCTACGAGATCGGCCGGCGCATCGGGCCACCGCTCTACGCCCGCGACGGACGTCTCATCAAGCGCAAGCACTTCGACCAGACCCACGACTTCTTCGACCGCCACGGCTCGGTGGCGCTGGTGCTGGGGCGCTTCGTGGCGTTCGTGCGCACCTTCATCACCGTCGTGGCCGGCGCGACCGGCATGCCGCGCCGCACCTTCTGGCTGTGGAGCTTCGTGGGCGCGGTGCTCTGGGTCGTGGGGATCACCCTGCTGGGCTACTTCCTGGGCGGCATCCCGTGGCTCGGCGACAACCTCGACTTCGCCATCCTGCTGATCCTGGCGGTGTTCGCGGTGCCGCTCATCCTGGAGTGGCGGCGCGAGTCGCACGCGCCTCGATGACGACCAGCACCAGCACCACCGCGGCTCCCAGCAGGGCCAGCAGCACCGGGCCGGCCACCGGCGCGTAGGGCGCCAGCAGCTCGCCGGGCCCGTGCGCCTCGCCGTCGCTGCTCGACGCCGGCACCGACTGCCAGGGCCACAGCGCGCGCAGCGAGCCGAGCATCAGCCCGACCATCACCAGCAGCGTGGTGCGGCGGCGGTGGCCGAGGAGGTAGTTGAGCAGCTGGACGAAGGACGCCAGGCCCAGCGTGGCCCCGGCCGCGAAGACGCCGATGTAGACCAGGTCGCGGCTGTCGATGGCGTCGAGCGTGGTGGTGTAGAGCCCCACGGTCAGCAGGAAGAACGACCCGGAGACGCCGGGCACCACGAGGGCGCAGATCGCGATCGCCGCCGCGCCGAAGACGATCACCAGCGAGGGGTCGGCCTCGGCCCCGCCGCCGGCCAGCCCGACCAGCCAGAACGTCACCACGGTGACCAGCGCGACGAGGAGCACCTCGAGCCACGCGGGACGGTGCCCCGGCGGCAGCATCCGCAGCGGCACCACGATCGAGACCGCGACCATCCCGAGGAACAGCCCGCGCGCCAGCTCGGGGTGGCCGGTCACGAACGCGTTCATCAGCCCGGCGATCGTCACCAGCGCGGCGACCATGCCCAGCAGCACCGGCACGATGAGGAACCAGTCGGTGCGGCGCAGCTCGGCGCGCGCGGACGCGAGCCGGTCGGGGCCGGTGACCAGGCGGCGTACGGCCGAGGTGACGTGGTGGGCGGAGTCGATGAGCTGCTCGTAGACGCCGGTGACCAGCGCGACCGTGCCGCCGGAGACGCCGGGCACCAGCTCGGCGCAGCCGATCAGGAAGCCGCGGGCCAGGTCGAGGGGCAGCGCGTGGCGCGGCCGGTTGGTCGCCAGGGTGCGGGCCTCGGTCACGAGACGGCGTCCAGCTGGGCCTTGGTGAGCACGGGGCGCACCTCGAGACCGACGTCGGCCAGGGGGTTCTCGCCCTCGGGGCTGCGGTCGATCGCGCACACGACGACCTCGACCACCGCGCCCGCCTCGCGCAGCGCGCGCGTGGCGTCGCGCACCGCGCCGCCGGTGGTGATGACGTCCTCGATCAGCGTCACCCGCCGGCCCTCGACGCCCGGGCCCTCCGCGAGCTTGCAGGTGCCGTACTCCTTGGCCTTCTTGCGCACGAAGAGCGCCGGGCGCCCGGTCAGGCTCGAGACCATGGTGGCGATCGGCACGCCGCCGAGCTCGAGGCCGCCCAGCAGCTCGGTGTCATCGGGCAGCAGGCCGACCATCTGGCGCGCCACCCGCTGCAGCAGCGCGGGGTCGGACTCGAAGAGGTACTTGTCGAAGTACTCCGAGGCCACCTGCCCCGAGCGCAGCGTGAAGCTGCCGGTCAGCCGGCACAGCGCGTCGATGTCGGCGGCCAGGGCGTCGTCGGGGGCGGGGTGGGTCTCGAGGTCGCTCACGCGGGACATTCAACCCGACCGGCGGGCGTGGCTACGGTGGGGCCATGGCTGCACCCCGCACGTCGTCCGCCACCTCCCCCACCGCGAGGCCGCGCGCGGCCGCGCCGGCGCACCGCCTCGACGGCATCCCGCCCACGATCTTCACGCAGATGTCGGCCCTGGCGCTGCGCACCGGGGCGGTCAACCTGGGCCAGGGCTTCCCCGACGTCGACGGGCCGGCGAGCAGCCGGGCCCGGGTCGCCCGGGCCGTCGAGGAGGGCGCCAACCAGTACTCCGCGGGCACCGGCATCCCGGCGCTGCGGCTAGCAGTCGCCGAGCACCAGCGCCGCCACTACGGCATCGACCTCGACCCCGACACCCAGGTCTGCGCGACCACCGGGGCCACCGAGGGCATCGCCGCCGCGCTCCTCGGGCTGGTCGACCCCGGCGACGAGGTGGTGGTGCTCGAGCCCTACTACGACTCCTACGTCGCGATGATCCAGATGGCCGGCGGCGTACGACGCCCGGTCACCCTGCGCGCGCCCGACTACCGCCTCGACGTGGCCGAGCTGCGCGCCGCGGTCACTCCGCGCACCCGGTTCGTGCTGCTGAACTCGCCGCACAACCCCACCGGCACGGTGCTGGGCCCCGACGAGCTGCAGGCCGTGGCCGACGTCGCGATCGAGCACGACCTGGTCGTGATCACCGACGAGGTCTACGAGCACCTGGTCTTCGACGACGCCGTGCACACCCCGATCAGCACCCTGCCGGGCATGGCCGAACGCACCCTGAGCCTGTCGTCGGTGGGCAAGTCGTGGTCGTTCACCGGTTGGAAGGTCGGCTGGGCCACCGGGCCGTCGTACCTGGTCGAGGCGGTGCTGGGGGCCAAGCAGTGGCTGACCTTCACCTCGGGCTCGCCCCTGCAGCCGGCGGTCGCGCACGCGCTGCGCGAGGAGGCCGACTTCCCGCTCGAGCTGGCCCGCGACCTGCAGGCCCGGCGCGACCTGCTCTGCGAGGGGCTCGGCGCCGCGGGCCTGCCGGCCCGGGTGCCGCAGGGCACCTACTTCGCCAGCGTCGACGTCGAGCACCTGGGCTGGGAGGACTCCACCGCCTTCTGCCAGGCGCTGCCCGAGCGCGCCGGGGTCGTGGCGATCCCGCTGCGCGGCTTCTACCCCGACTCCGACGCCGGACGGCACCTGGTGCGCTTCGCCTTCTGCAAGACCGTCCCGGTCATCGAGGACGGCCTGGCCCGCCTCGCCGCCGCCGACCTGCACGCCTGACCCGTCCCGGATCTCCCGCTGACCCGGCCCATATCTCCCGCCCAGTCGGCCAGGATCTCCGTCCGCGCAGTGGCAGCAGGATCCTCGGCGATCCGGGCCGGGTCAGCGCGAGATATGCGCCGGGTCAGGGCGAGATCTGGGCCGGGTCAGCGCGAGATATGGGACTGGTCGGCGAGGGATCTGGGCCGGGTCGGCGGGAGATGTGGGACTGGTCAGCGGGAGGGGCGCCAGGAGCGGACGCCGGGGCGCAGCAGCAGGACGAACGCGGCCGCGATGGGGAGCAGCACCAGCACCATCAACGGGGCGCCCAGCGTGGTCGTCAGCAGGACGCCGGCCAGGACGCCGGTCGAGATCGTCAGCGCGACGCGCGCCCAGCGGACGCCGCGGAAGGCGAGCGCGGCCAGCACGCTGGCCACGATGCTCCACACCACGCCGACCGCGGTCGCCACGTAGACGGCCTGCGCCAGCGAGTCCCAGCCGTACTCGCGGACCTCCGCGAGCAGGTCGGGCTGCTGGGCCATCGCCTGCTCGAAGTCGGCCTGCGTCAGCACGGCGAACGACAGGGAGGCGAGCAGCAGGAATCCCGACACCAACCCGCTGCCGACCCAGGTCAGGGCGCACGCCCAGGACAGGGCGGCCGGGCGGCGCTGCGGGGCGCCCGGGTGCGCACCAACGGGCCCCGGGGCCTGCTCGCGGCCGGCCTGCGGGTCGCCGAAGCCGGCGTACGGCACCGGGCCCGGCTGGTGGTGGGGCTGCTGGTGGGGCTGCTGGTGGGACTCGTGGTGGGGCTGGTGCGGCGGTGGAGCGGCGTGGCCGACCGGCTGGTGCTCGCGCTGGGGTGCGGGGCTGGTGGCCGAGGGGGCCTCGGCCTTGCGCAGCGTGCCATCGGCGTTGAAGCGCTCCGGCAGCGGCTCGCCGGCGAACCACGCGCGGGCCGGCTGCAGCCACAGCATCACCACGGCGGCGGCCACCAGGGCGCCCATGAAGCCGCCGATGAAGGCGGCGGAGAGGAAGAGCGGCACGGCCAGCACCGAGAGCCAGAGCCGTGCGGCCCGGGAGTGCTTGAGGACCTGGGTGCCGAGGATCGCGGTGGCGGTGGCGGTGGCTGCCGCGACCATGGCCACGACCCGCAGCAGCTCGAGCACGGTGCCGACCGAGAGCCCGAGCCCGTCGGCGGGCGGCTCGGCGAGCAGCGCCTCGACGCGCTCGCGGGTCTCGAGCGAGCTGGCCGCGGAGACCTGGCCGAAGGCGGAGACGACGACGAAGACCGAGCCGAGGATGATCAGCCAGGCGGCGACGGTGACCTGCCGCGGACGGGTGGGGGCGGCATCTGACATGACCCCCATTCCACCAGACGGCAGGTGACACGACCGCGCCGGCCGGAGCGGGGGCTCCCTAGGGTGGGGGCGTGTCCTCCCCGCTGCGCACCGCCGCCCGTCTCCTGCTCGGCTCCGCGATGGTCGGCGCGGGCGTGCTGCACCTGACCGCGCAGCGCGAGGAGTTCCAGGCGCAGGTCCCCGACTGGTTCCCGCTCGACGACGACCTGGTCGTGGTCGGGTCCGGCGTCGTGGAGATCGGGCTGGGGGCGGCCTTCGTGGCGCTGCCCCGGCGACGACGACTGGTGGGCGCGCTGCTCGCGGCGTTCTTCGTGGTCATCTTCCCGGGCAACGTGGCGCAGTACGTCGAGGGCACCGACGCCTTCGGCCTCGAGACCGACCGGGCGCGCCTGGTCCGGCTGTTCTTCCAGCCGGTGCTGGTCGCGTGGGCGCTGTTCGGCGGCGGCTGGCTGGGCCGCCGACGCGACGGCGACCCGGACGCCGACGGGGGCGACCGGGCCTGAGCCCGACCGCCCCGCGCTCGCACCTCAGGTGCGCAGCACCAGCCCGTCGTCGCCGACGTCGACCTGCACCGAGCCCCCGTCGACGACCTCGCCGCCGATGAGCAGCCGGGCGAGCCGGTCGCCGATCGCGGTCTGGATCAGCCGGCGCAGCGGCCGGGCGCCGTACGCCGGGTCGTAGCCGGTCTCGGCGAGCCAGGTGCGCGCCGCGTCGGTGACGTCGATCGAGATCCGCCGCACCGCCAGCCGCTTCTCCAGCAGCGCCAGCTGCAGGTCGACGATGTGGGTCAGCGCCTCCTGGCTCAGCGACTCGAAGGTGACGATCTCGTCGAGCCGGTTGAGGAACTCGGGCTTGAACGAGGCACGCACCAGCTCGAGCACCCTCGCGCGGCTGGTGGCCGCGTCGAGCGCCGGGTCGACGAGGTACTGCGAGCCCAGGTTGGAGGTGAGGATGAGCAGCGTGTTGCGGAAGTCGACGGTGCGGCCCTGGCCGTCGGTCAGCCGGCCGTCGTCGAGCACCTGCAGGAGGATGTCGAAGACCTCCGGGTGCGCCTTCTCGACCTCGTCGAGCAGCACCACCGAGTAGGGCCGGCGGCGCACCGCCTCGGTCAGCTGGCCGCCCTCGTCGTAGCCGACGTAGCCCGGGGGCGCACCGACGAGCCGCGAGACCGAGTGCTTCTCGGAGTACTCGCTCATGTCGATGCGCACGATCGCGCGCTCGTCGTCGAAGAGGAAGTCGGCCAGCGACTTGGCCAGCTCGGTCTTGCCGGTGCCGGTGGGGCCCAGGAAGAGGAAGGAGCCGGTGGGCCGGTTCGGGTCGGCGATGCCCGCGCGCGAGCGGCGTACGGCGTCGCTGACCGCGGCCACCGCCTCGCGCTGGCCGACCAGCCGCTCACCGATGACCTGCTCCATCTCCAGCAGCTTGGCGGTCTCGCCCTGCAGCATCCGTCCGGTGGGGATGCCGGTCCAGGCCTCGACGACGTCGGCGATCTGCTCGGGGCCGACCTCCTCGCCGACCAGCGGCTCGGTGCCCTCGACCTGGCCGCTCTCGGCGGCCGCGGCGGCCTCGATCTGCTGCTCGAGCTCGGGGATGCGGCCGTAGAGGATCTCGCTGGCGCGCCCGAGGTCGCCCTCGCGCTGCAGCCGCTCGGCCTCGATGCGCAGCCCGTCGAGCTGGCGGCGCAGCTCGCCCTCGCCCTCGAGCGAGGCCTTCTCGGACTCCCAGCGGGCCTCGAGCCCGCGCAGCTCCTCCTCGGCGTCGGCGAGGTCGGCGCGCAGCGCCTCGAGCCGCTCGACGGAGGCCTCGTCGCTCTCCTTGGCCAGCGCGAACTCCTCCATCTTCAGCCGGTCGACGTGGCGGCGCAGCTGGTCGATCTCCTCGGGCGAGGACTCGATCTCCATGCGCAGCCGCGAGGAGGCCTCGTCGATGAGGTCGATGGCCTTGTCGGGCAGCTGGCGCCCGCTGATGTAGCGGTCGGACAGGGTGGCGGCGGCCACCAGCGCGGCATCGGTGATGCGCACCCCGTGGTGCGCCTCGTACTTCTCCTGGATGCCGCGCAGGATCTGGATGGTGTCCTCGACGCTGGGCTCGCCGACGAAGACCTGCTGGAAGCGGCGCTCCAGGGCGGGGTCCTTCTCGATCCGCTCGCGGTACTCGTCGAGGGTGGTGGCGCCGATCATGTGCAGCTCACCCCGGGCCAGCATCGGCTTGAGCATGTTGCCGGCGTCCATGGCGGAGTCGCCGCCCGCACCGGCGCCGACGACGGTGTGGAGCTCG
>JBFGFQ010000023.1:0-22238 GCA_041579495.1 Nocardioides sp. | reverse complement strand
GCGGTCACGATCTCGACGGCGACGTCCTCGAGCGGCTGGCGCACCGAGCTCAGCCCCGGGCGCACCACCTGGGCGACCTGCGAGTCGTCGAAGCCGACGACCGCGACGTCGTCGCCGACCCGCAGCCCGCGCAGGTCGAGCGTGTGCAGCACCCCCATCGCCAGCGTGTCGGAGGCGCAGACGAAGGCCGTGGGCGCCGCCTCGTCGAGCAGCACCTCGCTGGCCTCGCGGCCGCTGGCGACGGTGTCCTCGACGCGCGAGGCCAGGCCCGAGGTCGGCAGGCCGGCCTCCCTCATCGCGCGGTGCCAGCCGGAGCGCCGGTCCTCACCGATGCGCGAGTCCTTGCGCCAGCCGATCCACGCGATCCGCTCGTGGCCCTTGTCGAGCAGGTGCCGGGTCGCGCTCTCGCAGCCGGCGGCGCCGTCGACGTCGACCCACGCGTGCGTCGCGTCGGGGTTCTCCCAGGGCCGCCCGAACGCGACGAACGGCGCGCGCCGGTCGTCGAGCCACTCCGCCTGCGGGTTGCCCAGGTAGGTGTCGGTGACGACGAAGGCGTCGACGGCGGTCGAGCGCAGCAGGTCGTCGTAGCCCGACAACGGGTCGGTGGGGTCGCCGGTGAAGAGCAGCACGTGGTAGCCGGCCTCGCGCGAGGTCTCGACCAGCGAGTGCACGAAGCGGTCCATGGTGGCGTCGGCGGTGCCCTCCTGCACGGCCTGGATGCGCAGGCCGATCAGGTGGGAGGCGCGGGTGCGCAGGTTGCGGGCCGCGCGGTTGGGCAGGTAGCCGAGGTCCGCGATGGCCTGCTGGACGCGCAGCAGCGTGTCGGCCCGCAGCAGGTCGGGGTTGTTGACCGCGTTGGAGACGGTCTGGCGCGAGACGCCGGCCCGCTCGGCGACGTCGGCGAGCGTGGGCGGCAGCGCCGACGTGCGGGCGCCGGTGCGGGACACAGCCACCACCTCTCGCCACCTCTTGATCGTTCCAAGTCCGACAGGAGCACTGTAACCACGACGGCCGCTCGGCACTGTCGGTGCCCTGGCCTAGCGTGCCGGTCATGGCGAAGTCCCCCGCACGTGCTGCCCGGCCGACGTACCGCTGCTCCGAGTGCGGCTGGGAGACCGGCAAGTGGGTGGGCCGCTGCGGCGAGTGCCAGGCCTGGGGCTCGGTGGCCGAGGCGGCGGCCGCCCCCACGCTGCGCACCGCCGCCTCGCCGGTGACCACCCGCGCGGTGCCGATCGGCGAGGTCTCGGTCGAGGAGGCCGGCTTCCGCAGCAGCGGGGTGCCCGAGCTCGACCGGGTGCTCGGCGGCGGGCTGGTGCCCGGCGCCGCGATCCTGCTGGCCGGCGAGCCCGGCGTCGGCAAGAGCACGCTGCTGCTCGAGGTGGCCGCCCAGACCGCGCGCTACCAGCGCCGCACCCTCTACGTCACCGGCGAGGAGTCGGCCTCGCAGGTGCGGCTGCGCGCCGACCGCACCGGCGGGGTGCACGACGAGCTCTACCTGGCCGCCGAGACCGACCTCGGCGCGGTGCTGACGCACATCGAGGAGACCCGTCCCCAGCTGATCGTCGTCGACTCGGTGCAGACGATCGGGGCCTCGGGCGTCGACGGCGTGCCCGGCGGGGTCACCCAGGTCAAGGAGGTCGCCGCCGCGCTGATCCGGGTCGCGAAGACCCGGGGCATCACCACCGTGCTGGTCGGCCACGTCACCAAGGACGGTGCGATCGCGGGGCCGCGGGTCCTCGAGCACCTCGTCGACGTGGTGCTGCACTTCGAGGGCGACCGCAACTCGCGCTTCCGGATGGTGCGGGCGATGAAGAACCGCTTCGGGCCGGTCGACGAGGTCGGCTGCTTCGACCTGGGCCCCGACGGCATCAGCGCCGTGGCCGACCCGACCGGGCTCTTCGTCGAGCAGCACCACGGGCGGGTGCCCGGCACCTGCGTGGCGGTCACCATGGAGGGCCGGCGCCCGATGCTGGCCGAGGTGCAGGGCCTGGTGACCACCTCGCCGCTGGACCGGCCGCGGCGTACGACGTCGGGGCTCGACGGGTCGCGGGTCGCGATGGTGCTCGCGGTGCTCGAGCGGCACTGCGGGCTGCGGCTCTCGGCGCAGGACGTCTTCGCCTCCACCGTCGGCGGGGCGCGGCTGCACGAGCCGGCCAGCGACCTGGCGGTGGCGATAGCGCTGGTCTCCTCGCACCTGGCCATCGCCCCGCCCACCGGGGTCGTGGCCATCGGCGAGCTCGGGCTGGCCGGGGAGCTGCGGCGGGTGCGCGACCTGCCCCAGCGCATCGCCGAGGCCGCCCGGCTGGGCTTCCGGCACGCGGTGGTGCCGACCGAGCCGGGGCGGCGCGGCCGGGGCGTGGGCACGCCGCGCGAGGTCGAGGGGATGCGGGTGCTGGAGGTGCCGGGGATCGCCAGCGCGCTCGAGGTGCTGCGCCTGACCGACCGGCCCGGCTGAGCCGACCGCCCCGGCACGGCTCCCGCGCCGCGACCCTGCCCGGAATGATGACGCGTCCCAGGTCGCGCCGCTCTAGACTTCCCAGGTCAGGGCGGAACGACCGCCCGGCCCCCCAGTGGAGGAACGCGTGCCCGCCGAACGCTCGGACGACCTGTTGCGCCTGCGCGAGACGCTGGCCTCGATCGCGCCGGGCACCTCGCTGCGCGACGGCCTCGAGCGCATCCTGCGCGGTCGCACCGGCGCGCTGATCGTCATCGGCCAGGACGAGCGCGTCGACGAGATCAGCACCGGCGGCTTCGACCTCGACGTGCCCTTCACCGCCACCGGGCTGCGCGAGCTGGCCAAGATGGACGGCGCGATCATCGTCGACTCCGGCCTGACCCGCATCGTGCGCGCCGCGGTGCACCTGATGCCCGACCACACCATCCCCTCCGAGGAGACCGGCACCCGGCACCGCACCGCCGACCGGGTCGCGCGCCAGACCGGCTTCCCGGTCATCTCGGTGTCGCAGTCGATGCAGATCATCGCGGCGTACGTCGGCTCCACGCGCCACGTGCTCGAGGACGTCGGGCAGATCCTCTCGCGCGCCAACCAGGCGCTGGCCACCCTCGAGCGCTACAAGCTGCGTCTCGACGAGGTCTCCAGCACCCTCTCGGCGCTCGAGATCGAGGACCTGGTCACGGTGCGCGACGTCGCCGTCGTGGCCCAGCGCCTCGAGATGGTCACCCGCATCGCCCGCGAGATCGAGGACTACGTGCTCGAGCTCGGCACCGACGGGCGGCTGCTCTCGCTGCAGCTCGAGGAGCTGATCACCGGCGTCGACACCGAGCGCGAGCTGGTGGTGCGCGACTACCTGCCGGCCGGGCGCAAGGCCTCGACCCCCGAGGAGCTGCTGCACCAGCTCGAGGCCCTCTCCCCCACCGCGCTCGTCGACCCCGCCGCCACCGCCAAGGTGCTGGGCCTCGGCAACGGCGAGCACCTCGACGGCGCCGTCGCCCCCCGCGGCTACCGGCTGCTGGCCAAGGTCCCCCGCCTGCCCCCCACCGTCGTCGACCGCCTCGTCGACCACTTCGGCACCCTGCAGAAGCTGCTCTCGGCCGGCATCGACGACCTCCAGGCCGTCGAGGGCGTCGGCGAGCTGCGCGCCCGCAGCGTCCGCGAGGGCCTCTCCCGCCTCGCCGAGTCCACCATCCTCGAGCGCTACGTCTGAGCCGCCCGCGGGAGCTTCATCGGCCGGCCGATGGAACTCCCGGGTGGACGATGAAACTTCATCGTCCCGCCGCCAGGTTCATCGGTCGGCCGATGAAACTCCACGGTCGGCGGGGCGGTGCTTGTCGTCGTGGAGCAGCGCGTTGAGCTCGCCGCCGAGGAGCAGGGCCAGGGCCAGCAGGTAGACCCAGGTCAGCACCACGACCCCGCCGCCGAAGACGCCGAGCAGCGGGTTGCCCTCGCCGACGGTGCGCAGGTAGAGCCCGAAGCCGGCGCTGGCGGCCAGCCACAGCACCGTGGTGGTGACGGCGCCGGGCAGCGCGGCGCGCCAGGGCGTACGCCGGTTCGGTGCCAGGTGGAAGACCAGCGCCAGCCAGCCGACGAGCACCAGGAACATCAGCGGCAGGCGGGCCAGGTCCCAGAACGACTCGAACGCACCCCCCAGCCCCACGACGTCGGCGACGTCGGAGCCACGCCCCAGCAGCGGGCCGACCACGACGACGGCCAGGGCCACCACCACGACCAGCACCGTCATCAGCCCGAGCCCGAGGCCCAGCAGGCGACGGCGCAGCCACGGGCGGTGCTCGTCGCTGTCGTAGGCCAGGTTGAGCGCCTGCACCACGACCGCCCAGGCGCCCGAGAGGGTGACCAGCGCACCGAGCGAGGCGACGGTGAGCAGGCCGCCGTACTCGCCCTCGAAGACGGCCTCGACCGACTCGAGCACCGGCGCCCCGCGCTCGGTCAGCACCAGCCCCAGCGCGTCGGTGACGCGGTCCTGGGTGCGGGCGGCCACCTCGGCGCCGACGAGCGCCTCGAGGTAGGACAGCAGACCGGCGGCGATCAGCAGCGCCGGGAAGAGGCTGAGCACCGAGAAGAACGCGATCTCGGCGGCCAGCCCGGCGACCCGGTCCTTGCGGACCTCCTCGACCAGCACGGTGCCCAGCGAGCGGGCCCGGGCCACCACGAGGTCACGTCGACGGGTCACGCCCCGAGCCTCGCAGGTGGGCTCAGTGCGCGGCCAGCTGGCCGCTCAGGCGCCCGTGCATGTGCAGCGACTGCTCGTTGAGCCCGCGGATCTCGACGGTCTTGCCCTTGCGCTCGTACTTGTAGGTGATCGAGTCGAGCGCGGCCACGGTCGAGGCGTCCCACACGTGGGAGGCGGCCATGTCGATGACCACGTGCTCGGGGTCGTCGGCGTACTCGAACTGCGTGTAGAGGTCGTTGGAGGAGGCGAAGAACAGCTCGCCGGTGACGGTGTAGCGCGCCTGCGGGCGACCGTCGACCTCGACCAGCTCGCGCTCCACCGTGGCCAGGTGCGCCACCCGGCGGGCGAAGAGGGTCATCGCGACCAGCACGCCCACGGCGACGCCGATGGCCAGGTTGTGGGTGGTCACGGTGACCACGACGGTCGAGACCATCACGGTGGTCTCGCTCTTGGGCATCCGGCGCAGCGTGCGCGGGGCCACCGAGTGCCAGTCGAAGGTGCCGACGGCGACCATGATCATCACCGCGACCAGGGCGGCCATCGGGATCTGCGCGACCAGGTCGCCGAAGCCGACGACCAGCACGAGCAGCAGCACACCGGCGGAGAAGGTGGAGATCCGGGTGCGGGCCCCCGAGGCCTTCACGTTGATCATCGTCTGGCCGATCATGGCGCAGCCGCCCATGCCGCCGAAGAAGCCGGTGATCATGTTGGCCGCGCCCTGGCCCCAGGCCTCGCGGGTCTTGGCGGAGTGGGTGTCGGTGATGTCGTCGACGAGCTTGGCGGTCAGCAGCGACTCGAGCAGGCCCACCAGCGCCATCGCCAGCGCGTACGGCGCGATGATCTCCAGCGTGGCCATGGTGAACGGCACGTCGGGGACCAGCAGCGAGGGCAGCGTCTCGGGCAGGTCGCCCTCGTCGCCGACGTCGGGCAGCGCCCAGCCGGCGGCCAGCGCGGCGGCGGTGACGGCGACGATGACGACCAGCGGCGAGGGCACGGCGGTGGTCACGCGCGGCAGCAGCACGATCACCGCGACACCGAAGGCCACCAGCGGGTAGACCAGCCACGGCACGTCGACCAGGTAGGGGATCTGGGCCATCGCGATGAGGATCGCCAGGGCGTTGACGAAGCCGACCATCACCGAGCGCGGGATGAAGCGCATCATCCGGGCCACGCCCAGCACGCCGAGCACGATCTGGATCGCGCCGCCCAGGATGACGGTGGCGATCAGGTAGTCGACGCCGTAGTCGCGCGCGACGGGCGCGATCACCAGCGCGATCGCGCCGGTCGCGGCCGAGATCATCGCCGGCCGCCCGCCGAGGAAGGCGATCGAGACGGCCATCGTGAACGAGGCGAAGAGACCCAGGCGCGGGTCGACGCCGGCGATGATCGAGAACGAGATCGCCTCGGGGATCAGCGCGAGCGCCACGACCAGGCCGGCCACGACCTCGCGGCGCAGGACCGAGGGGCGGCGCAGCGCGCCGCGCACCGTGTGCGTCTCGGCCGGGGGCACGGCCGCCGACGGCTGCAGCAGCGAGGTCTCTTCGGGCACGGCGTTGCTCACTCGGGGCTCCTGGGACGAGGGGCGGTACGACGGCCGGGAGCTGCGCTGCGACTGGCCGCGGGGAGGTCGGTGGCGGCTCGAGGCGTGCGTGACGCGTCGGCCGACCCGCGCGACTCTACCCTGACGTCACGGGAGAGTGGGCATCGTCGGGTGCCGCCGCAGCGGTGAGACGGCTCACCGCTCGCGCTGGGCGCGCACCCGCTCGTCGAGCCCGGAGGCGAACTCCTCGGCCCAGGTGAGCCGCTTGCGCAGCGTGGCGACCCGCTCCTCGGCGGCGGTCCGCAGCGACTCGAGCTCGCCCAGCAGCCGCGCCCGCTCGGCGTCGTCGGGCTCGGCGTCGAGGGCGTCGACGACGGCCAGCAGCCCGCGCATGTCCTCGAGCGAGAAGTCCAGCGGCTTCATCCGCTTGATCAGCTCGAAGCGGTCGACGTCGAGGGCGGTGTAGAGCCGGAAGCCACCCGCCGAGCGCGCCGACGGGGCGACCAGCCCGACCTCCTCGTAGTAGCGCAGCGTGCGCAGGCTCAGGCCGGTGAGCGCGGCGACCTCGCCGATCTGCATGTGTGTGGCCACGGCGGCGAGTCTAGGTCCGCCGCGAGACCACGACCGACACCGCGGCCAGGCCCGCCGACAGCGCCAGCACGGCGACGAAGGCCGACCGGTCGGCGGCCGTGCCGACCGCGGTGAAGACCAGCCCGGCGACGGCGACCGCGACGGCCGCCCCGACCGAGTCGCTGATGGTCACCGCCGAGGAGGCGGTGCCACGCTCGTGCACGGCGGTGCGCGCCAGCACCGTCGAGGTGGTCCGCGGGTACATCAGCCCCATGCCCGCCGCCGCGACCAGCCAGCCCGCACCGACCAGCACGCCGGGCAGCGCCAGCGCCGCGACCAGCAGCACCAGCACGATCCCGGTCGCGAGCACCGCGGCCCCCAGGCGCAGCGCCGCCTCGTCGGGCAGCCGGCCGCCGAGTCGTCCCTGCACGTGCGAGGCCCCGGCCCAGCCCAGCGTGGCGACGGTCAGCACCAGGCCGCTGACCCAGGTGGTGGCGCCGTACTGCTCCTGCAGCAGGAAGGGCAGGTAGGCCTCCGCGGCGAAGAACGTGCCACCGACCAGGCCGCGCTGCGCGACCACGGCCGGTACGCCGCGCCCGGCGCGCAGGGTGCCCCGCGGCAGCAGCGGGCGCACGGCGACCAGGGCGAGCCCGACCGCGACCGCGGCGACCCCGGCACGCGTCGCGGCGGGCAGGGCGCCGGTGAGGTTGAGGGCCACGACGGCCGCGGCGACCGCCGCCGCCAGCACCAGCCGTCGTACGCCGCCCCCGCGGGGCGCGGCGCCGGCCTCGGGGGGCTCGACGGCGCGCAGCGTCGGCACCAGCAGGGCCAGCGCGCCCACCGCGATCGCGACGACACCGAGGAAGACCCAGCGCCAGCCGAGGGTGTCGGCCACGACGCCGGCCAGGAACGGCCCCACCAGGCCGGGCAGCACCCAGGCGGCGGCGAAGAGACCGAGGATGCGGGGCCTGTCGACGGGGTCGAAGACCTGCGCGACGAGCACGTAGAGCGCCACGACCATGCCGCCGAGGCCCAGGCCCTGCAGGAACCGGCCGACGACCAGGAGCAGCATCGTGGGCGCCAGGCCGGCGGCGAGCAGCCCGACGCCGAAGAGCGCCACCGAGGTCAGCAGCGGGCGCACCGCGCCGCGGCGGTCCGACCAGAGCCCCACGGCGACCATGCCGACGACGCTGGCGGCCAGGGTCGCGGAGAAGGCCACCGAGAACCAGGCGCGTCCGTCGAGGTCGCGGGTGACGGTGGGCATCACCGTGGCGACCGCGAGCGCCTCGAAGGCCGCGAGGAAGACCAGCGCGACCGAGCCGGCCGTGGCCCCGCGGTAGCGCGGGCCCAGCAGCGGGGTCAGGGTCGTCAGAGCCAGATCCGGCGCTCGCCCGGCGCGGCCTTCACCTCGCCGAGCTGGTGGCGGCGCTTCTGGGCCTTGTAGGGCGCGGCGAGCACGAGCGCCGGCGTCTTGGGGCTGCGGTGCTCGAGCAGCACCTGGACCGCGCGGGCGCCGCCGACGATCGCGTCGAAGACGACCGCGACCGCGCGCACCTGGTCGCGCTCGGCGCGCAGCTTCTCGAAGAGCTCCTCGAGCAGCTGGTCGGGGCGCACGTCCTCGACGATCTCGACCAGGCGGGTGCTCTCGGTGCCGTCGTCCTCGACGACCTGCACGAACGGGACCAGCACGTCGTCGGCGTCGAGGCGGTCCTTGGCGGCCCGCAGGGCGGTGTCGAGCAGCCCGTCCATCTCGCCGAGCACGGTCTTGCTCACGTCGTCACGCCACGAGGTCATGGCCCCAGCCTCGCAGACCGCCCGCTCAACGCGGGAGTCCGAGGCGGGCCTCCGGGCGCAGCCAGTCGTCCAGCGCCTCGCCGGCGGCCGCGGCGGCCAGGCGCCGGCCCAGCCCGGGGGCCTGCTTGTAGAGGTTGTGCCCGACCGGCAGCAGGACCCCGCCGGCCTCCCACACGGCCATCGCGTCGTCGCTCCACGGCAGCGTGGTGACCCAGCAGTGCCGCACGTCGACGGGGTCGGGGTCGAGGCCGGGCAGCGCCCGGGCGACGTAGTCGCGGGCCCGCGCCGCCAGCTCCTCGAGCCCGGCCGGCACCGGCAGGCTGGCGTCGTCGCGCGCCGGGGTGGTCTGGCTCAGCCCCACGCCGTACGACGCGTTGCCGGGCGCCGCGGCGGCGTACACGCCGGTCTCGCCGAAGACGCCGCTGGAGTCCTGGAGCGTGGCCAGCGTGCCGGGCGCCTCGCCGCGCACCGCGAAGGTCAGCCGCACGTGCGCGGCCTGGGTCACCGGCAGCGACAGGCCCAGGGTGCGGGCCAGCGCGGGGGTGCCGCGACCGGCGCAGACGACGACACGCCGGTAGGTGTCGGTCCGACCGCCGCTGCGCACCTCGACCCCTGCCTGGCCGCCAGCGTCTCCCCCGGAGTCGCCGAGCGGTCGCACCGAGAGCACCTCGTCGCGCACCAGCCGGTCGCCCAGCGAGGCACCCAGCGCCGCCACCGCCGCGGTGGTGCGGATCGAGCCGCCCTCCTCGTCGCACATCGCCGGGCCGTCGAAGCCGGCCAGCAGCGGCACCCTGCGCGCGAGCTCGTCGGCGTCGAGGCGGCGGGCGGCGACGCCCGCGTCGAGCAGCAGCGGGAGGTGGTCGTCGACGGCCGGGCCGATCGCCACCGCCCCGTCGGGCGAGACCAGCTCGACGCCCAGCCGCTCGCCCCACTCGCGGTAGGCCGCACGGCTCGCGCGGGCGGCGGCGACCATGCGCGGGTCGTCGTGGGCGTGGCGGAAGATCCGGGAGACCCCGCCGGACTGGCCGTTGCCGGGCTCGCCCTGCTCGTAGACACGCACCTCGACACCGCGCTCGAGCAGGGCGTAGGCCGTGCTGAGCCCGACGATGCCGGCACCGACGACGGCGACCTCGGGGGCCCCGGCGGCGACCGGCGGGACCTGCTCGACGTGGGCGGCGGGAGATGTCGACATGCCTCCACCCAACCAGCCGCACCCCACCCGACCGGGCGGTCGCTCAGCTCCCAGCCGGGTCGTCAGCCGGGTCGTCGGGTGGGTCGCCGGCCCGGCGCCGTTCGAGCAGCACGGTGTCGCGCCACCGTCCGTCGAGCCGGGCGATCCGCGGGCGCACCGCGAGCACCCGGTAGCCGGCGCTGCGGTGCAGCGCCAGGCTGGCGCGGTTCTCGGGGAAGACGACCGCCTGCAGCGTCCACAGCCCGCCGGCGTCGGCCTCGGTGACCTGGCGGTGCAGCAGCGCGCGGCCCACGCCCCGCCCGCTGGCGTCGCCGGCGACGTAGACCGTGGTCTCGCCGACCCCGGCGTAGCAGGCCCGCGGCGAGACCGGCGAGACGCCGGTCCACCCGACCACCCGGCCCGGCTCCCCGTCGTCCCCGCCGTCCCCGACGAGCTCGGCGACCCAGCGGTGCCCGGGCAGCCAGCGCTCGCGCAGCGCGTCGAGGGCGGGGACCTCGGTCTCGAAGGTGGCCTGGCGCCCGGTGATGCCCTCGGCGTAGATCTCCTGCACGCGCGGCAGGTCGGCCTCGGTCATCGCCCGGGTGCGCACGTCGCCGGGCAGGTCCTCGGGGCAGCACGGCCGCGCGGCCAGGGTCCCCATCACCACCTCGGCGGCGTGCGGCAACCCGGTGCAGCAGGCCGCGTTCACCGAGACCAGGCTGGCGGTGCCGACCTTGTCGACCACGACGAAGCCGAGCTCGGCCAGCCGGCGCACGTGGTGCGAGCAGGTGGCCTGGCTGATGCCCAGGGCGCCGGCCAGGTCGCCGACCCGCAGCGCGCCGGCGGGGGCCGAGGCCACCGCGTGCAGCAGCCGCACCCGCGTCGGGTCGGCCAGCGTCGCGAACCACTCGGCGTACGTCGTCGCGGTGGCCGCGTCGAGGAGCGTCATGCGACGAAGCCTAGCCGTCGATCGATGTGGATCGATGGTTGCTCACATCGACATCTGTCGATACATTCTTCATCGACCACCATCGATCGAAGTGAGGACCCATGCCCAGCCCCTCGTTGCCGCCCACCGCCACCCACCCCGTCGTCGTCGTCGGCGCGGGTCCGATCGGGCTCGCCGCCGCCGCGCACGCCCACGAGCGCGGGCTGCCGGTCGTGGTCCTCGAGGCCGGTGCGGCGCCGGGCGCCGCCGTCGCCGAGTGGGGCCACGTGCGGCTCTTCTCGCCGTGGACCGAGCTCGTCGACACCGCCGCGGCCAGGCTGCTGGAGCCGACGGGGTGGACGCTGCCGACGGAGCCCACGCCGCCCACCGGTGCCGAGTGGGTCGAGCGCTACCTGCGCCCGCTCGCCGACGCGCTGGTCGCCGCCGGGGTCGAGGTCCGCACCGGCCACCGCGTCACCGGCGTGGCCCGCCAGGGCCGCGACCTGCTGGTGGCCGCCGATCGCGAGCGGGTGCCGTTCACCCTGCACGTCGAGACCCCCCACGGGCACGGGCTCGTGACCGCGGCCGCCGTGGTCGACGCGTCCGGCACCTGGGGGCAGCCCGGACCGCTGGGCACCGACGGCTACCCCGCGCCCGGTGAGCGCGAGCACGCCGACCACGTGACGTACGCCGTCCCGGACGTCGACGACCCGGCGGTGCGCGCCCGTCTCGCGGGCCGGCACGTGGTGGTGGCCGGGGCCGGCGCCTCGGCGCAGAACACCTTGGTGGCGCTCGGCCGCCTGGCCGAGCAGGAGCCCGGCACCCGGGTCACCTGGCTGCTGCGCCGCGCCGACGTCGGCCACGCGTTCGGCGGCGGAGACGCCGACGAGCTCGAGGCCCGCGGAGCGCTGGGCGAGCGCGCCCGGGCGGTGGCCGGGTCGGGCCGGGTCGAGACCGTCACCGGGTTCCGCACCACCCGCGTGCGCCGCGACGAGCGGACCGGGCGCCTCGTGCTCACCTCCCTCGACGGGCGCGAGGTCGCCGACGTCGACGAGGTCGTGGCGGTCACCGGCTTCCGCCCCGACCTGTCGTGGCTCAGCGAGGTGCACCTCGACCTCGACCCCGAGCTCTCCGCCCCGCGGCTGCTCGCGCCCGAGATCCACCCCGCCCACCACTCCTGCGGGTCGGTCTCCCCGCACGGCGCCTCCGTGCTGCGCCAGCCCGAGCAGGGCCTCTACGTCGTCGGGATGAAGTCGTACGGCCGGGCGCCGTCGTTCCTGGCGCTCACCGGTGTCGAGCAGGTCCGCTCGGTGGTCGCGGAGATCGCCGGCGACCAGGAGGCCGCCGACCGGGTCGAGCTGGTGCTGCCCGAGACCGGCGTGTGCGGCGCCGCACCGGCCTTCGACGACCGCGTCGCCCCGGTCGGGTAGGACTCAGCCGCGACCGGCCACCAGGGCCTCGAGGTTCAGGTGCGGGTTCATCCGCTCGATCGCCTCGAGGCGCCACCGGTCGGAGAAGAGCGCCAGGAGCACCCCGTCGGTGCGCTGCATGACCTCGACCCCGCGCAGGGCGGCCACCTCGTCGCGCTGCTCGGGGTCGACCCGCCGCGCGATGGAGTAGTCGAGGTTCTCCAGGCGCACCGGGGCGCGGTACTCCGCCTCCATCCGGGCGGTGACGACCTCGAACTGCATCGGGCCGACGGCGGCCAGCACCGGGGCGTGCTCGCCGCGGAGCTCGGAGCGCAGCACCTGGATCACGCCCTCCTGGTCGAGCTGCTCGATGCCCTTGCGGAACTGCTTCCACCGTCCGGTGTCGGTGACGCTGACCGTGGCGAAGTGCTCGGGCGCGAAGCTGGCGATGGGCGGGTAGCGCACCGGGGGGCCGGCGTGGATGGTGTCGCCCACGCGCAGCGCGGAGGCGTTGACCAGGCCGATGATGTCGCCGGGGCGGGCCCGCTCGACCGAGGTGCGCTCGCGGCCGAAGACGGCCTGGGCGTACTTGGTCGTGAACGGGCGCCCGGTGGTGGCGTGGGTGACGACCATCCCGCGCTCGAAGGTGCCCGAGCAGACGCGGGCGTAGGCCAGGCGGTCGCGGTGGGCGGTGTCCATGCCCGACTGCACCTTGAAGACGAAGGCGCTGAAGTCGTCCTCGGGGTGGCGCTCGCTCTCGTCGACCGCGACGGTGGGCCCCGGCGGCGGGGCGAGCTCGAGCAGCACCTCGAGCAGCTGGGCGACGCCGAAGTTCGACAGCGCCGAGGCGAAGAGCACCGGGGTGGTCCGCCCGGCCAGGAAGCTCTCCTGGTCGTGGTCGGCACCGTCGGCGCCGAGCAGCTCGTGGCCCTCCTGCGCCTCCGCCCAGCGCTCGGGCTCCGCGGCCGCGGCGGCCTCGGCGTCGAGGTGCTCCTCGGGGGCCCGGGTGCTGCCGCCGGCGGTGCGGGTGTAGCGGATGAAGCCGCCCGTACGACGGTCCAGCACGCCGCGGAAGTCGCCGGCGACGCCGACCGGCCAGGTCAGCGGGGTCGGGCGCAGGCCGATCTGCTTCTCGATCGAGTCGAGCAGCTCGAGCGGGTCGAGGCCGGGACGGTCCCACTTGTTGATCACGGTGATCACCGGGATGCCCCGGTGGGCGCAGACCTGGAAGAGCTTGAGCGTCTGCGGCTCGAGGCCCTTGGCGGCGTCGACCAGCATCACCGCGGAGTCGACCGCCGAGAGCACCCGGTAGGTGTCCTCGGAGAAGTCGGCGTGGCCGGGGGTGTCGACGAGGTTGACCACGTGGTCGCCGTACGCGAACTGCAGCGCGGCGGAGGTGATCGAGATGCCGCGCGCCTTCTCCATCTCCATCCAGTCGGAGACGGTGCCCTTGCGCCCGCCCTTGCCGTGCACCGCTCCGGCCTCGGCGATCACGGCGGCATGCAGGGCCAGGGCCTCGGTCAGCGTCGACTTGCCGGCGTCGGGATGGCTGATGACGGCGAAGGTGCGGCGCGGTCGGAGGTCGGGTTCATCCACCCGTCGACTCTACGTGGGGGCCGGGGACCACTACCCTGACGGGGCGGACGGGTAGACCCGACCGCTCCCCTACGCACGTGAGGACACCGAGTGAGCCACCCCCACCCCGAGCTGCAGGCGCCCCCGAAGCTCCCCTCCGGCGCCCTGCGGATCGTGGCGCTCGGCGGCCTCGGCGAGATCGGCCGCAACATGGCGGTCTTCGAGCACGAGGGCGCGCTGCTGGTCGTCGACTGCGGCGTGCTGTTCCCCGAGGAGCACCAGCCCGGCGTCGACGTGATCCTGCCCGACTTCACCTGGATCCGTGACCGGCTCGACAAGATCGCCGGCGTGGTGCTGACCCACGGCCACGAGGACCACATCGGCGGGGTGCCCTACCTGCTGCGCGAGCGGCCCGACATCCCCCTGATCGGCTCGCGGCTGACGCTGGCGCTGATCAAGGAGAAGCTCAAGGAGCACCGCATCCGCCCGGTGCTGCGCGAGGTCAAGGAGGGCGACCGGATCGACCTGGCGCCCTTCGACTGCGAGTTCTTCGCGGTCAACCACTCCATCCCCGACGGCCTGGCGGTGGCCATCCGCACCCGTGCGGGCACGGTGCTGCACACCGGCGACTTCAAGATGGACCAGTTCCCGCTCGACGGCCGGATCACCGACCTGCGCGGCTTCGCCCGGCTGGCCGACGAGGGCGTCGACCTGTTCATGACCGACTCGACCAACGCCGAGGTGCCCGGCTTCACCACCTCCGAGCGCGACCTGACCCCGGCCATCGAGCACGTCTTCCGCACCGCGCCGCGCCGCGTCATCGTCTCCAGCTTCGCCAGCCACGTGCACCGCATCCAGCAGGTGCTCGACACCTCCCACGAGCACGGCCGCAAGGTCGCCTTCGTGGGCCGCTCGATGGTGCGCAACATGGGCGTGGCCAAGGACCTGGGCTACCTCAACGTGCCCGAGGGCCTGATCGTGCCCCTCGACCAGCTGGAGCGGCTGCCCGCCAACAAGGCGACGCTGATCTGCACCGGCTCGCAGGGCGAGCCGCTCGCGGCGCTGTCGCGGATGGCCTCGCGCGACCACAAGATCCGGGTCGGCGAGGGCGACACGATCCTGATGGCCAGCTCGGTGATCCCGGGCAACGAGAACGCCATCTCCAACGTCATCAACGGGCTGACCCGCTGGGGCGCCAACGTCGTGCACAAGGGCAACGCCAAGGTGCACGTCTCCGGCCACGCCAGCGCCGGCGAGCTCGTCTACTGCTACAACATCATCAAGCCCCGCAACGTGATGCCGGTGCACGGCGAGTACCGCCACCTGCGGGCCAACGCCGACCTGGCGATCAGCACCGGCATGGACCCCAAGAACGTGGTGCTGGCCGAGGACGGCGTCGTCGTCGACCTGGTCAAGGGCCGCGCCAAGATCACCGGCAAGGTGCAGGCGGGCCTGGTCTTCGTCGACGCCCAGCAGGTCGGCGGCGTCACCGAGGCCACGCTCAAGGACCGGCGCACGCTGGCCGAGGAGGGCGTGGTCACCGTGCTCGCGATCGTCGACGCCGACACCGGCAAACTGGCCGACCGTCCCGACTTCCTGGTGCGCGGCTTCGTGCACGAGCCGAAGGCCTTCGACCCGGCCGTCCAGGTCATCGAGAAGACCCTGGCCCGGGCCGCCTCCGAGGGCATCGGCGACGCCCACCAGCTCGAGCAGATGATCAGCCGCGACATCAGCCGGTGGTCGCACAAGACCTTCCGCCGCAGCCCGCTCATCATCCCGGTCGTCGTCGACGCCTGAGCCGTCCGCTGAGCCGTCCGCTGCGACATCCACGGGGCCGTCCACGGGGCCGGCCCGGCGCGTAACCGCCGGGTCGGCCGCCCGTTGAGGCGGTGTGAGCACCGACACACCGGGGACCGACCTGCCGTGGCCGAGCCGACGGGCGGTGCTCGGCGGCGCCACCGTCGGCGCCATGGCCCTGCTGGCCGCTCCCGGGCTGCCCGCCGTCGCCGTCCCGGTGGGCCGCGGCCGCGCCCGTCACCTCACAGCCGAGCGGCTCGCCACGCTTGCGGGCGTCGTCGACCGGGTGGTGCCTGCCGACGACGGCAGGCCCGGCGCCCTGGCCGCGCGCTGCCACGAGGGCATCGACGCCCTGCTGGGGGCCTTCCGCAGCGACCCGCCACGCATCTACGCCGGCGGCCCCTTCTCCGACCGGGCCGGCTCCGAGGTCAACCACTTCGCGCGCTTCCTGCCGCTCGACGCCTACGAGACGAGGGCGTGGCGGCGCCGGGTGCGCCGGTACCAGCGCACCTACGAGAAGGGGCTCGACGCACTGGCCGCCGGCGCCCCGGGGTTCGCCGGCCTGCCGGGACCGGCGCGCGACGTCGTGCTGCGCACGACCCGGGACCCCGCGGTCACCGCCATGCTGGGGCTGGCCGTCCCGCACACCTTCGAGACCTGCTTCGGCGCTCCGGAGTACGGCGGCAACCGGCGCACGGTCGGTTGGCAGGCCATCGGCTTCGAGGGAGACCGGCAGCCGCGGGGCTACACCCGCCGCGAGGTCGAGGACCCCGAGCGCGAGCCGCTGCCCCTGCTCGAGGTGCACGCGGCCCTCGACCGCTACGGCCCCGCCCTCACCCTGGCGACCTCCGAGGCCTCGCTCGGCCTGCTGGCGGCCGCCGCTGGCGACCACCGCCGGGTCGCCGCCGGCGTAGGCGACCTGCTCCACGCGCACGCCGCCGTGGCCCGCGACCTCGCCGTCCGCGCAGCGGCCTTCCGCGGCGAGGGGTCGTCGTGAGCCGCGCGGCCGTCGTCGTCGGCTCCGGGGCGGCAGGCTCCGCGGCCGCCTGGGAGCTGGCGCGGCACGGCTGGGACGTCACGGTGCTCGAACGGGGACGCCACCTGCGCCCCGGCCTGGGCGAGGTGCCCGGCGCGCGGCTCGGCACGACGTACGGCTCCGACGAGGTCAAGGGCGTGCGGGGATTCGGCTTCCCCGACGCCGACCTCGAGCCCTACACGACCCGCACCCGTGGCGAGGCCGAGCAGGGCATCGCGCGGTCGGCGCAGGGGGCGCTGGGGCAGCTCGGTGCCGCGGTGGGCGGCACGACGCTGCACTACAACGCCAAGACCCCGCGTTTCTGGAAGCAGGACTTCTCGCTGCTCTCCGACATGGGGCCGGTCGAGGGCGCGCAGGTGGCCGACTGGCCGATCTCCTACGACGACCTCGAGCCCTACTACGACCTCGTGGAACGCCAGGTCGGCGTGCAGGGCGACCGCTCGGCGATGCCGGCGCGCACCCTCGAGCAGTCACCGCGCCGCCGCGACTTCGTGATGGCGCCCAACCCGACGGGGTACGCCGCCTCGCTGCTCGCGGAGGGCGCCCGCGCGGTCGGTTTCGACCCCTACCCCTACCCCGCGGCCGTGAACTCCGAGCGCCGCAAGGGACGACCCGCCTGCAACTCCTGCGGGCTCTGCTCGGGCTTCGGCTGCCCGGTCGACGCCCGGGGAGACGCCCTGGTCTCCTTCCTGCACCCCGCGATGCGCACCGGCAGGGTGCGGGTCGTCGACCGCGCCTTCGTGGAGAAGGTCGAGACCACGCGGGACGGCCGGCGCGCCCGGGCGGTGCGCTACCGCGACGTGCGCGGCAGGACGCACCGCGTCGAGGCCTCGACCGTCGTGCTCGCCGGCAGCCCGATCAACACCGCCCGCCTCCTGCTGATGTCGGCCACCGGGGCCCATCCCACCGGGCTGGGCAACCGCTCCGACCAGGTCGGGCGCAACATGATGTTCCACAACTTCACCCTCGTCGGGGTCGCCTTCCCCCACGACGTGCACCCGCTGCGGGCACAGTCGACGACGCTGCAGATCGACGACCTGGTCGGCCCCTTCACGGGTCCCGAGGTCTCCGCCCTGGGCGTGCCCTACGTGGTCGGCGGGCTCGTCCAGCTCGGATCGGGCGCCCCGCCGGTCCAGGGCGCGGCGATGCTGGCCGGCTACGCCGGCTACGGCACGCCGCTCAAGGAGGCGATGCGGGTCGGGCTGCACGCGGGCATCGCCGGCTCGCAGCTGGTGCACCAGGACCTGCCGCAGGCCGACAACCGGGTCGACCTCGACCCGGGCGTGCGCGACTTCCTGGGCAACCCCGCCGCCCGGATCACCTACTCCCCGCACCGCCACGAACAGGCGGCCGCGACGTTGCTGGGCGCCCGGCTGCTGGCCGCCCACCAGGCGGCCCCGGGTGCGCTGGCCGCGATCCCGATCCCGTTCCCGCTCCTCAACGACGGGATCACCTACACCGCGCACCTGGCCGGCACGGCACGGATGGGCACCGACCCGCGCACCTCGGTGTGCGCCCCCTCCGGCCGGATGCACGAGCTCGAGAACGTCTACGTCGCCGACGCCTCGACGTTCCCCACCTTCCCCGGCTTCAACCCGACCCTGACCGTGATGGCCAACGCGATCCGGGTCGCGCGCGGTCTCGCCCGCCGCACCGCCGACTAGTCGACGCGACAGGACCCGCCATGTGCACCGAGACCGCTTGCCCCACCCCGACCGGCGCGACGCTGCCCCGCCGGACCCTGCTGGGGGCGACCGTCGCAGCCCCAGCGGCAGCACTCCTCCCGCTGCCCGCCGGCGCCGTCGTACGACGTCCCCGGGTGCTGCTGTTCACCCGCACCACCGGCTTCCGGCACGCCTCGATCCCGGTGGCGATCGAGACCATCAGGGCGCTCGGGCGCGAGCACGGCTTCGACGTCGACGCCACCGAGGACCCGACGGCCTTCAGCCACCGCGGGCTGACGCCGTACGCCGCGGTCGTCTTCGCCAACACCACCGGCAACGTCCTGGAGGGTCCCCAGCGCGAGGCGTTGAGGCGGTTCGTGCGCGGCGGCGGTGGCTGGGTCGGGGTGCACTCCGCCGCCGACACCGAGTACTCCTCGCGCTTCTACACGCGTCTGCTCGCGGGCGGCCGGTTCCTGGCCCACCCGGTCCAGCAGCCGGCGACGGTGCTGCGCGAGGCCACGCACCGCTCGACCCGGCACCTGCCGGAGCGGTGGCTGGTGCCCTTCGAGGAGTTCTACTCCTTCACCTCCAGCGTCCGCGGACGCTCGAGGGTGCTGCTGAGCATCGACGAGTCGACGTACCTGCAGGATCCCAACACCTCCAACCTGCCCACCGGTCCCGACCAGCCGCTGCCGCAGACGGGGGTGAGCGGCGTGATGGGCGACCACCCGATGGCCTGGACGCACCGGGTCGGGCGCGGCCTCTCCTGGTACACGACCCTGGGTCACGAGATCGGGATGTACTACGACGAGGCCTACCGGCGGCACCTGCTCGGCGGCCTGCTGTCCGCGGTGCGCCACGGGCAGCGGCACCGCTCCCGCTGAGCCGCCGCACGCCTGGGCGGATGGCCGTGTCGACGCGCGGCGGCGCAGCCCCGGAGTCACTGCTCCGCGGTGGCGGCCTCCTCCAGCAGGCCGAGCTGGGCCATCATGTCCATCTGGTCGAAGTAGAAGTCGTGCCGGACGATCCTGCCGCCGGAGACGGTGGCGATGTCCGCCGACCGCACCGTGACCTGTCGCCCGGTGGGCGGCACCTGCTGGCCGTCGGGCAGCTGCAGCGGACGCGTGTGCGTGCCGCGGAAGTCGCCCTGGTCGATCGCGCAGTCCTGCGTCTCCAGCGACCGTTGGGAGCTGTAGTCGCGGTCGGAGAACGCGTCGACGAACGAGCGGTTCCACTCCAGGAGCTGCTCGATGCCGTGCAGGGTGCCGGAGTCCGGCGTGGTCACCACGACGTCGGCTGCGTACACCTCGCGCAGCGCGTCCAGGTCACCGTCGAGGACCGCTCGGGTGGACCGGTCCATCAGTTCTCGCGCTTGTCCCATGGCGCACCTCCAGACGAAGAGAGAGCGCGGGACGACCCGGGACCCAAGCCGTCCCGCCGGTCTCGTCAGTGAACTCCTGCGCGGCCCGGGACGCCATAGCCCCGACGGGTCATCACACCTGTGACTGGACCCCCGCCAGCAACTGACGGGCCATCACGATCCGCTGCACCTGGTTGGTGCCCTCGTAGATCTGGGTGATCTTGGCGTCGCGCATCATCCGCTCGACCGGGTAGTCGCGGGTGAAGCCGTAGCCGCCGAGCACCTGCACGGCGTCGACCGTGACCTGCATCGCCACGTCGGAGGCGAAGCACTTGGCCGCGGCGCCGAAGAACGTGAGGTCGGCGTCGTCGCGCTCGGAGCGGCCGGCGGCGGCGTACGTCATCTGGCGCGCGGCCTCCACCTTCATGCCCATGTCGGCGAGCATGAACTGCAGGCCCTGGAAGTCGGCGATCGGCTTCCCGAACTGCTGACGCTCCTTGGCGTACCCCAGCGCGTAGTCGAGCGCGCCCTGCGCGACGCCGACGGCCTGGGCGGCGATGGTGACGCGGGTGTGGTCGAGGGTCTTCATCGCGGTCTCGAAGCCGGTGCCCTCCGCGCCGATGATCCGGTCGGCGGGGATGCGCACGTTGTCGAGGTAGACCTCGCGGGTCGGCGAGCCCTTGATGCCCAGCTTCTTCTCGGGGGCGCCGAAGGAGACGCCCTCGTCGGACTTCTCCACCACGAAGGCCGAGATGCCCTTCGACCGCTTCTCGGGGTCGGTGACGGCGATGACGGTGTAGTACTCCGACTCGCCGGCGTTGGTGATCCAGCGCTTGGTGCCGTTGAGCACCCAGTGGTCGCCGTCGCGCACCGCGCTGGTCTTCATCGACAGCGCGTCCGAGCCGGCCTCGGGCTCGGTGAGGCAGTAGGAGAAGCCGCCCTCGCCGCGTGCGAGCGCGCCGAGGTACCTCGCCTTGAGCTCCTGGGAGCCCGCGATCTGCAGCGGCAGCGAGCCGAGCTTGTTGACCGCCGGGATCAGCGAGGACGACACGCAGGCGCGGGCGACCTCCTCGATGACCAGCACGGTGGCCAGCGCGTCGGCGCCGGCGCCGCCGAACTCCTCGGGCACGTGCGGGGCGTGGAAGTCGGCGGCCTGCAGCGCGGCAGCGGCCTCGTGCGGGAAGCGGGCCTCCTCGTCGACGGCGGCGGCGTACGGCGCCACCTTGGCCTCGACGAGGTCGCGCACGGCCCCGCGGATCGCGCGGTGCTCCTCGGACAGGGCGTACAGGTCGGTCGTCTCGCTCACGGGGGCGCTCACTTCGTCTCGTAGGTGTAGAAGCCGCGGCCGGACTTGCGGCCCAGCAGGCCGGCGTCGACCATCCGGGCCAGCAGCGGCGGCGGGGCGTAGAGGGGCTCCTTGAACTCCTCGTACAGCGACTCGGCCACCGCCTTGGTGGTGTCGAGGCCGATCAGGTCGGCCAGGGCCAGCGGGCCCTGCGGGTGGGCGGCGCCGAGCACCAGGCCCTGGTCGATGTCCTCGGCGGAGGCGAAGCCCGACTCCATCATCCGGATGCCGGAGAGGATGAAGGGCACCAGCAGCGCGTTGACCACGAAGCCGGCGCGGTCCTGGCAGAGGATCGAGCGCTTGCCGAGGAGGTCCTCGACGAAGGTGCGCGCGGTCGCGGTGGTCTCCTCCGAGGTCAGCAGGCTCGGCACCAGCTCGACGAGCTTGAGCACCGGCACCGGGTTGAAGAAGTGGATGCCCAGCACCTGCTGCGGGCGCGAGGTGACGACCCCCAGCTTCATGATCGGGATCGAGGAGGTGTTGGAGGCCAGGATCGCGTCGGGCGCGGCGACCACCTGGTCGAGGCGCTTGAAGAGGTCGACCTTCACGGCCTCGTCCTCGACGATCGCCTCGACGACCAGCCCGCGGTCGGCGAGCGCGTCGAGCTCGGTCTCGACCCGGATGCGCTGCAGCACCTCGTCGGCGGAGTCGAGCTTGCCGCGCGACTCGGCCCGGCGCAGCGACCCCTCCAACCGGATCCGTCCGGCCTCGGCTGCGGCCTGGCTCGACTCGACCACGACGACGTCGAGGCCGGCGCGCGCCGAGACCTCCGCGATGCCCGCCCCCATCAGGCCGCAGCCCACCACTCCGACGTTCTCGACGCTCGTCATGCCCGCTCCACCTCTCAGTTCGGTACTCAGTACCGTACTCTCGGCATCGAGTCTCACCAATCTGGGAGGTCCGGTGCCCGCATCGAGCAGGTCGAGCACGGCCGAGGTCCGCGACCGGCTGCGCACGGCGGCCTTCGCCCTCTTCGAGGAGCGGGGGTACGACGCCACGACGGTCGGCGACATCGCCGGCGCCGCCGGGGTCGGGCGCACCACGTTCTTCCGCGCGTTCGGCTCGAAGGAGGACGTGATCTTCCCCGAGCACTCCGCCCTGCTCGAGCGGGTGCGCACCCGGCTGGAGACCGCCACCGCCCCCGGGGCCGCGACCCTGGTCGGCGTCGCCGAGGCGACCAGGCTGGTGCTGGAGCACTACCTGGCCGAGGGCGACCTCGCCCGGGCCCGCTACCGGCTGACCCGCACGGTCACCACGCTGCGCGACCGCGAGCTGGCCAGCACCCTGCAGTACCACCGTGCCTACCGCGACGCGCTGCGCGCGTGGACCGGCGAGGAGGCCGGGCGCGACCTGAGGGCCGAGCTGATGGCCGCCGCCGTGGTCACCGCGCACAACCACGT